>DIXV01000082.1:29010-34951 GCA_002436115.1 Streptococcus sp. UBA6071
CAGCAGGCAGACCATATCATTACGCCGACTCCTTATGCGAAGAGTCTGTTGCGTAGCTATGGGATTACTCGGCCCATTTCTCCTATTTCAAATGGCATTGATCTTGCTAAATACAAACCAGATTCTGACAAATATACAGCCTTTCGCCAATATTTTCACTTGAAGGAAGGCGAGAAAGTCGTCATCAGTGCGGGTCTTTATTTCAAACGAAAAGGGATTAAAGACTTTGTCAAAGTGGCGGAGCAGATGCCTCATGTTCGTTTTATTTGGTTTGGTCAGATTAATAAACTCCTTATCCCTCAAGATATTGTTGATTTGGTTGAAAAGAACCATCCCGTCAATGTGGAATTTCCTGGCTATATTAAAGGTCCTGTCTTTGAAGGGGCTATGAGCGGAGCGGATGCCTTCTTCTTTCCTTCTTACGAGGAAACGGAAGGGATTGTCGTTTTAGAGGCGTTAGCGAGCTATCAACATGTCTTAGTCAGGGATATTCCTGTTTATAAAGGTTGGCTAGATGAGACATCTGCTTTCATAGGAAAGGACAATCAGGATTTTATCAAGGAGCTGTGTCTTATTTTAGACAATAAAATGGATAAGCGAGATGCTGGTTACAAGGTTGCTGAAAGTCGTTCCATTAGCCAAGTTGCCAAGAAGTTAGAACAGGTCTACAAGAAAGTGATGGCAGAGTAGATGCGAGTAGGAATTTTTACAGATACGTATGCTCCCCAAGTTTCAGGAGTCGCAACTTCAATTAAAACCCTCAAAACAGAATTGGAAAAACGAGGCCATAAGGTCTTTATCTTTACAACTACTGATAAGGATGTGAACCGTTACGAGGACTGGCAGATTATTCGAATCCCAAGCGTTCCTTTTTTTGCTTTTAAGGAGAGACGGATTGCCTATGCTGGTTTTTCAGATGCTGTGGAGATAGCAGGGCGTTATAACCTAGATATTATCCATACCCATACAGAATTCAGCTTGGGTATTTTAGGAAAAACCATTGCTAAGGAATTGAATATTCCCGTTCTGCATACTTATCATACCCATTATGAGGATTACGTTCACTATATCGCCAAAGGGAAAATTATTCGTCCCAGTATGGTTAAGTATATTATTCGAGCTTTTTGTAACCATCTGGACGGGGTAATTTGTCCTAGCCAAATTGTAGAGGACTTGTTGGTAGACTATGGGGTCGAAGCCCCTAAACGGGTTATTCCAACAGGCATTAATTTGGAAAAATTTAAACGTCCAGAAATCTCAGAAGAAATGATTGCTGACTTACGCGAAAAACTTGGTATAGCAAGCGATGAGACGATGCTTCTTAGTTTATCACGTATTTCCTATGAAAAAAATATTCAACTTATCATTGATCATCTTCCGACAGTATTAGAAAAAAACTCTAAGATAAAACTAGTTGTTGTTGGTGATGGGCCTCACCTTGATGCTTTGAAAGCCTTAGTCGTTAAACGTCAATTGGAAACTCATGTTCAGTTCACGGGTATGGTCCCTCCTGGCGAGACAGCACTTTTTTATAAAGCAGCAAACTTTTTATTGTCAGCCTCTACTTCTGAAACTCAAGGGTTAACTTACTTGGAGGCACTGGCATCAGGAACTCCCGTTATTGCACAGGAAAATCCGTATCTCAAGCAACTCATCTCGGATAGAATGTTTGGAACCCTCTATCAGCAGGAAGACGATTTAGTGGATGCGATATTAAGGACTATTGCAAACATAACAGAGATGAATGAAGAAGCCTTGGCAAACAAACTTTATGAGATTTCCGCTGAGAATTTTGGCCATCAGGTGGAGATGTTTTACCAGAACTTAATCGATGATCAAGAAAAGAGGAAGGTTCAAGGATTAGAAAGGTCGGTCCCTGTTCTTTTGGCCAGGCGAGCTAAGGAAACCAGTATGCTCTTAGCAAGACGAACGATTAAATTACCTAAACGCATCTTGGTCAAATCCACTCAAGGATCTCGAAAACTACTTAGACGCCTAAGTAAAAGTGATGTAGACAGAGACTAATGAGAGCCTGTATTAAATTTTCACAAAAAATTAGAGAACACTGTAAGGCCTAACCCCTTGTCAGAAGAGATATCTTAGTGTATAATAGATACTAGTGTGTGATGGACACATGAAATACAGCTAATCCGCTGGGTCTCATGCTTTATGATTGGCAAAGAAGGAGTAAAATAAATGAATCCATTAATTCAAAGTTTGACAGAAGGTCAACTTCGTACTGACATCCCATCTTTCCGTCCTGGTGACACCGTTCGTGTTCACGCTAAGGTTGTCGAAGGTAGCCGTGAACGTATTCAGATTTTTGAAGGCGTTGTTATCGCTCGCAAGGGTCAAGGGATTTCAGAAATGTATACCGTTCGTAAAATTTCTGGCGGTATCGGTGTCGAGCGTACTTTCCCAATTCATACACCACGTGTTGATAAAATTGAGGTGGTTCGTTACGGTAAGGTTCGTCGTGCGAAACTTTACTACTTACGTGCTTTGCAAGGTAAGGCTGCTCGTATCAAAGAAATTCGTCGTTAAGAGGATAAGAAGATCCGCTTAAGGTAGATCAAAGAATAGCAGTAGAAAAAGCAGAAATGGGGTGGCATAAAGCCAGACTGTTTCTGTTTTTTTCTTTGCCTTCATAAGTACTGGAATATACTTCACGAATATTCCACTTTAGGTAAGCCTTATCGGAAAATTGGGGATTTCCAAAACCAATACATGGGCTGTAAGGGCTTCAGGGGCTATTTCTGCATGGGCAGTTGACTTGACATAATCGGCTGGCTTAGATCTACATTCAATCGAATCAAGCTAGATATTGTTCCTGTCTTTTCCAAGACCTTGGTTTTCAAGTCTCCTCTTATAATGATTGTAACAACACAAAAAAGATTGGCAATATTATTACCAATCTTGAAAATGTCATAAATAGGAGTATGGAGACCTTATTGGTTGCTTTCAATCTATTTTATTATCTCCACAGATGTCATTTATGAAATATTGAGCTTGTTTTTGATAATATAGTGTGTCCCAAAATAGGAGAGAAGACATAGGATGAGATTGTAAGTAATTGATGAGATAATTACAGTTTCATCTGAGGCATAAAGGTAGGGATTTATATTAAAGCCTAAGTATATAAAACTAAGTAAAATATTTCCAGTAAATGAAATACCAAAGTAAATAAGGAAAGCATAAAGGGTATGATTGTTCTGAGCCAGATGTGCAAGGGAAATCGAAATATAGACAAGCAAGATAAAGCTCAAATAGGAGATAATCACAGAAAGTAGGTAGAGTGGAGAGGCATATTCAACTAGTTCAAACATGAAGCTAAAGAAGCCAGAAAAATCAAACCCACCTGTTGCTACAGAAGATATGATGATTACGTTAATAAGAAGATTAAGGGCAGTTAAACATGTCAGAAATAAGGCGCTGATAAGTTTGCTTAAGATAATGGCGTGGGTACTAACAGGCAAGGTCATTGTCAGATAGCCTTGACGGCCAAAAATATTGCCCTTAAAACGACGGATAATCGTTACAATGTTTGAAATAGCAAGTGCTGCAAAAATAAACACGAGTGCAAATCCTAGAGCAGATAATAATGCATATTGATAACCATATTGATAATTCCCTGACATTAGTAATTTCTGGATTGTTTGCTTGGAGAGGAGGCCCAGTAGGATAGACCCAATAAAGGTGAGAGCAAAGAGTCCGAGGTACCATTTTCCGAGAGATTTAAATTCATGCTTTAGTAATTTTAGAAACATTATTTTTCCTTTCTTAAAGTCTAAAATCGTCACGGAAGAGTTCATCAACTGACTCACCGTGTGTGCTACGAACATCATCAACATCACCTTGACGAACAATCTGTCCTTTATTGATAAAGATGAACTTGTCTAATATATTCTCAATATCAGTAATCAAGTGGGTTGATATCAAGACAGAGGCCTGAGGGGAATAGTTATTGATAATGGTTCTCAGAATGTATTCCCGAGCTGCTGGGTCAACCCCTCCTATTGGTTCATCAAGAACATAGAGTCTAGCTCTACGACTCATAACCAAAACAAGTTGTACCTTTTCTTTCGTCCCCTTGGAGAGTTTTTTCATTCGGGTATCAAGGGAGATATTTAAATCTTGAAGAAGCTTAAGGGCTGTTTTTGTATCAAAATCAGCGTAAAAGGTCTTAAATAAGTCAAGAGCTTCCATGACTTTCATGTTCTCATCCAGATAGGTCGTATCAGGGAGATAAGAAACGATTTCTTTCGTTTCAGGTGAGGGGACTTGTCCCTTGATCAAAACTTCTCCCTCTGTTGGCTGTAGTAAACCGGTTAAAATTTTGATTAGAGTCGTTTTTCCAGACCCATTGGGTCCCAAAAGACCAATAATATTACCTGGCTGCAAAGTTAAGTTAATACGATTTAGAGCAAGGTTGTTTCCGTAGCGTTTACTTAGGTTCTTCACTTCAACTAGTGGCGTTGTCATTTCTTTCTCCTTTTAGGTAATTGTCAAGAGTTGGGATGATCTCATCAAGCGTATAACCAAGATTCTTCATATTATTAATAAAGTTTCCTAATTCCTCATTTGCCAACAAGATACGTGTCTTTTGGATAAGCTCACGGTTGTCTGTCACAAAACGTCCAGTTGTCCGAACAGAGTAAAGAAACCCTTGGTTTTCAAGTTCAGATAAGGCTTTCTGGACGGTATTTGGGTTAGCGCCAGCAGTTTCAGCCAAATTTCGAACTGAAGGCAAGCGATCACCACTATTTAGTTGACCTGTTATAATTTGTAATTTGATGATATTACCAATTTGTAGATAAATAGGTTGTTTACTATTAAATTTCCAAGTCATAGCTACTCCTTTTCTTTGTTCTGTATATATAATACAATAATACTTTGAAAAATGCAATACTTTTTTGTTTAGAAAATAAATTTTTCGTTTTTGAGTTACGGCTTATCTAGTAGGTAAGTTTTTGAATCTTCGGAAATTGATCTAAAAGATGCTTTCTCTTAAGAAGCAGAATAATAAAGGGACATCTGGAGATGATACCTAGAGTTCTCTTTCACCATCTCATTCTAGCCAGAATAGGTTTAACTGTGATATAATGAATTGACTTTATAGATAAGGATAACTCATGAATTTTCAAGAATTAAAAGATCGTCAAGAAAAGATTAGAAATTTCTCCATTATTGCTCATATAGACCATGGTAAATCAACCTTGGCAGATAGGATTTTAGAACAAACTGAAACGGTCTCTAGTCGGGAGATGCAGGCTCAACTCCTCGATAGTATGGACCTGGAGCGGGAGCGAGGCATTACGATTAAGCTGAATGCCATTGAGCTCAATTACACTGCTAAGGATGGAGAAACCTACATTTTCCACTTAATTGACACACCAGGGCATGTTGATTTTACCTATGAGGTTTCTCGTTCCCTAGCAGCGTGTGAGGGTGCTATCTTAGTGGTGGATGCTGCACAAGGGATCGAAGCTCAGACCTTGGCCAATGTCTATCTAGCACTTGATAATGACTTAGAAATTCTGCCTCTTATCAACAAGATTGATTTGCCAGCAGCAGATCCTGAACGTGTGCGGACAGAGGTGGAAGAAGTCATTGGTTTAGATGCTAGTGAGGCAGTTCTTGCTTCGGCTAAGTCTGGCATTGGGATAGAAGATATTATGGAGCAAATCGTGGAAAAGGTACCTGCTCCAACAGGTGATGTGCAAGCCCCTCTAAAAGCTTTGATTTTCGACTCAGCTTATGATGCTTACCGTGGCGTTATTTTACAAGTCAGAATCATGGATGGCTTAGTTAAACCAGGGGATAAAATCCAGATGATGTCAAATGCTAAAACGTTTGATGTGACAGAGGTTGGGATCTTTACGCCTAAGGCGGTTGGACGGGATTTTTTGGCAACAGGTGATGTTGGCTATATCGCTGCCTC
>DIXV01000082.1:35120-40443 GCA_002436115.1 Streptococcus sp. UBA6071
CGGTTGCAGATACTCGGGTTGGAGATACTGTGACCCTAGCGACTAATCCTGCTAGTGAGCCATTGGCAGGATACAAGCAGATGAACCCGATGGTTTTTGCTGGGATTTACCCTATTGAATCCAACAAGTATAATGATTTGCGGGAAGCCTTGGAAAAACTGCAACTCAATGATGCCAGTCTGCAATTTGAACCAGAAACCTCTCAGGCCTTGGGATTTGGGTTTCGTTGTGGCTTCTTAGGGCTTCTCCATATGGATGTTATTCAAGAACGCTTGGAGAGGGAGTTTAACATTGATCTTATCATGACCGCCCCATCAGTGGTCTATCAGGTTCATACGACGGACGGAGCTGTTCTCAAGGTATCAAATCCAAGTGAATTTCCAGAACCAACGAAGGTTGAGGGCATTGAGGAACCTTATGTTAAGGCACAAATTATAGTTCCAAAGGACTATGTAGGAGCTGTTATGGAACTGTCTCAGCGTAAGCGAGGGGACTTTGTGACCATGGACTATATTGACGATAATCGGGTCAATGTCATTTATCAGATTCCTTTGGCGGAGATTGTTTTCGATTTCTTTGATAAACTGAAATCCTATACCCGAGGGTATGCTAGTTTTGACTACGAAATTTCTGAATACCGCAAATCTAATCTGGTTAAAATGGATATTCTTCTTAACGGAGATAAAGTGGATGCATTGAGTTTCATTGTTCATAAAGAATTTGCTTATGAGCGTGGGAAACTTATCGTTGATAAACTCAAAAAAATTATTCCGAGACAGCAATTTGAAGTGCCTATC
Source organism: Streptococcus sp. UBA6071 (assembly GCA_002436115.1). Classification (GTDB taxonomy): domain Bacteria; phylum Bacillota; class Bacilli; order Lactobacillales; family Streptococcaceae; genus Streptococcus. The sequence goes on from DIXV01000082.1 coordinate 35,918, forward strand.
CAAGCTGCGATTGGTCAGAAAATTGTTGCGCGAAGTGATATTAAGGCCTTGCGAAAAAATGTTCTGGCTAAATGTTATGGTGGAGACGTGTCGCGTAAGCGAAAACTTCTTGAAAAACAAAAGGCTGGGAAGAAGCGGATGAAAGCGATTGGTTCGGTTGAGGTTCCTCAAGAAGCTTTTCTCAGTGTCTTGAGTATGGATGAAGATGATAAAAAATAAGCCATTAAGCAGCTACTGATGTTTATAAGGAGCCTCTATAGATAAGATGGTGACTTAGGGAGCAATAGAAAGGACAAACTATGACAGAGACAGCTGAGGAACTCAAACAACGAATTGGGGATTTAGCCTACGCGGTAACACAGCATGCAGGGACAGAACCTGCGTTTACAGGGGTCTATGATGATTTTTATGCAGAAGGGATCTATGTTGATATCGTTAGTGGGGAGCCTCTCTTTAGCTCACTGGACAAGTACAAGTCAGGCTGTGGTTGGCCTGCCTTTACCCAGCCCATTGAGAATCGTATGCTTACTACCCATGATGATAGAAGTCATATGATGAGACGGATTGAGGTTAAAAGTCGACAATCTGGTTCTCATCTTGGACATGTTTTTAATGACGGTCCTGTAGACAAGGGTGGCTTACGTTACTGTATTAATTCGGCAGCTTTACGATTTATTCCCAAAGAGGAGCTCGTTCAAGAAGGCTATGGAGAGTATGTTTCTCTTTTTAAGACCTAAAAGGTAATTAAGAGCAAAGAGGCAAGAATGAAAGATAGGAGTAGAACATGATTTTCTCATTGATAACAGGTGCTTTAATTGGCTGGTTAGCAGGGCATTTTACTCAAAGGACAAGTAGGGGCTGTATTTGGAATGTATTGGCTGGTCTAATGGGGGCGATGATAGGAGAGCAACTCTTTGGTTACTGGGGGCCTAGTCTAGCAGGGATGGCCTTAATCCCATCGGTATTAGGAGCTATTATTGTCATCGTTGTCGTTTCTTTTTTTCTTGGGGACAACAAGCGCTAATTTTTAGCGGAAGAGTCCTTTATTTAAGTTAGCAGATAAGAATGGGTAAACTTGGTTTCAAAAAGAGGAAATCAAGTTTTTTTATTAGAGGTGCTTGTCCATTTAGGAAAGGAGATAGCTGAGCCCTAAGATAGGGGGTCGAAAAAATGGCCCTACGGTTAAAATTGGCAATATCCGTTTATTTTCAGTATACTGGTACTAATTTTAGTGTTTTCGCTAATTTAGTTTAAGAATGAGGATGAGAACAATCATGGTAGTATATAATGGAACAGGGCGTTTAAAGAAAGTCTTGTTATGTCCGCCTAAGTATTTTTTTGAAGCAGCACCCATCAATGAGATTGCTAAGCAGCATCAAGATGGTTTAGATAATTCTAAAATGTTGGAAGAATTTCAAAGATTAGTTGAGGCCTATGAGAAAAGTGGGGTTGAGGTCGTCCTTGCTGAGCCAACTTCTGAGATTCCAGAAGCTATTTTTACACGTGACTTTGGAGGACATGTCTCTGAGGGCTATATCTTAGGGAATTTCGCTACATCTATCCGCTTTAAGGAACGTGCTTTTTATGAAAATGTAATGGCAACATTAGGGATAAAAAAGATCGCCGAGGTTCGACAAGGTTTTTTTGAAGGCGGAGACTTTACCTTTATTGATGAGCGTACCTTAGCAGTTGGTCTTCTCGAAAGGAGCAATGAGCAAGGGCTTATGGAGTTAAAAGAGCAATTAGAACCCTTAGGTTATCACATTCATGGGGTCAAAGGAAAGGCCAAATACCTTCATCTGGATATGTGTTTTAATATGGTATCTAAGAACCTTGCTCTTGGCTATAAAGATGGACTCCCTCTCTCTTTCTTAGAACTACTGTCAGATAAGGGCATTGGCTTAATTTCTGGAGATGAAACCATGATCTTTAAACACGCCTACAATGTCCAAGCCTTGGGAGATAATCGTGTCCTGAGTCTCAAGCAAAATACGGTGATTAATAAGGCCATGACTTTACACGGCTTAAAAGTGGTTGAAGTAGAGATTTCTGAAATTCTTAAAGCGGGTGGCGGTATTCATTGTATGAGTTTTCCTTTGGAACGTGAGAAATAGGCGGTTTGCTCCTCACGATAGAGAAAAGCTATGACCTTTATAAAAAATATCTAATAGGCAAGTGTTAGAAACCATGGTAGAATAGGGACAGTTATAATTTAACATAAAGGAGATGTTTAATGAAATTCAAAAAGATTCTTGGTATTGCAGGATTGACCCTAGCAGCAACAGCTTTTTTAGCAGCTTGCAGTTCGTCTAATTCTACATCTGAAACTGAATCCAAAAAAACAACTATCACACTGGCAACTAACGCTTCACCAAAGCCATTCAACTATGAAGAAAATGGGGAATTAACGGGTTATGAAATTGAAGTTATTAAGGCTGTCTTTGACGGATTGGATGACTACGAGTTGAAGACCGAAACGACATCATTTGCTGCTATCTTTGAAGGCTTAAATAGTGATCGTTACCAATTAGCTGTCAATAATATTTCCTACACGCAAGAGCGTGCTGAGAATTATCTTTACTCTGCCCCAACGGCTATTAATCCCTTGTCCCTCATCGTGCCAAAAGATAGTGATATCGCAAGTTTAGACGATATTGGAGGCAAGTCAACAGAGGTAGTAGCAGCGACAGCAACGGCTGATCAACTGACCACTTATAATGAAGAAAATGCTGACAACCCGACTAAACTTGCTTACACAAGAGATAATATTCAGGCTATCCTCAATCGCTTAAACGAAGGTCAACAGGATTATAAGCTTTTTGAAGGTATTACCGCACAGGCGATTATTGAAGATCAAGGTTTAGACAAGCTAAAGGTGATTGATTTACCATCAGATAGCCAACCTTATATCTACATTATATTTGCTAAAGGACAAGAAGACTTGCGTGATAAAGTCAATGCACGTTTGAAGGAGCTCGAAGCCGATGGTACCTTAGCAAAACTGTCGGAGAAATATTTAGGAGATAACTATGTGCCTGAAGCAAAGGAGCTGGTCTCCCCAGCCTCTAATTAGGGTATAGTTTAAAACTATTGCTTTTACTACTTAATAAGTATTTGTCAAAACCCCTTCGGTATGGCAAACTAATTGAGTAGTCTTTTTTGTTAACAAAAGGACACAACTGAAGGAGGAACATAATTATGAAATTTAAAAAAGCGATTGGAATCGTAGGGTTAGCCTTGGCTTCGCTTGTCATCTTGGCAGCTTGCTCGTCATCTGATAAGGCAGCTAATAAGGTCAAAGTGGGTGTTATGTCCATGACAGAATCTGATGAGGCAAGATGGGAGGCCATCGAAAAAGAGATTGAAGCAGCAGGGGCAGATGTGTCTATTGAATTTGTTCAATTTGATGACTACACACAACCCAACCAAGCACTTGTAGATAATGAGATAGATATCAATGCTTTCCAACATCACGCCTACCTTAACGAGTGGAACGATAATACTGATAATGATGTGGCTGCTATCTTAGATACTTATTTGAGCCCAATTCGCCTATATTCAGGAACTAAAGACGGAGAAAATAAGTACAGTTCTGTTGAGGAAATACCAGATGGTGCTACAGTTGCCATTCCAGACGACCCTTCAAACAGTAGCCGTGCACTTTATGTTCTTGAAGCAGCTGGTCTGATTGAATTAGGTGTTTCAGATGGTGCACTAGCAACACAGGCTGATATTGTATCTAATCCTAAAAATATCACGATTCGTGAATTAAATGCTAAGCTAACAGCTAGCTCCTTACAGGATGTCGATGCGTCTGTTGTTAATAATTCTTATGCTGTACCTGCTAAACTTGATACGGAGAACGCTCTCTTTGTTGAGAAGAAGGACGAAAACTCTGAGCAGTGGATTAATATTATTGCAGCATTAAAAGACTGGAAAGAGGCAGAAAATGCAGATGCTATTCAAGCTATCCTAGATGCCTACCATACAGATTCCGTCAAAAAAGCAATCGAAGAGACTTCAAATAATTTAGATTTACCAGTTTGGTAATCTCTTGATAAAAAAGAGGGACTGGGTAGCTTCTCAGTCCTTTCATTTGCGTGACCTACCTGACGAAATCGGAAAGCAACTGCTCTCCTCGAATACAAGAAAAAAGGAATCGGTTTAAAGATGTTGGAACAAGATGAAACTGTCCGCTACTATTTTGATGTTTTGCGAATCCTGATTGCAAAAAAATCCATTTTTGCTCAGCAGATTGGGTTGAAAGACGTTGCTGCTTTCTTGGCTCAAGTTTTTGAGGGGGCTGGAGCAGAAGTAATCGTTGATGAGAGCTATTCAGCCCCTTTTGTTATGGCGACTTTTCTGTCGGAAGTGCCCCATGCCAAGACCCTTATTTTTTATAATCATTATGACACCGTGCCGGCAGATGCGGATCAAGTTTGGACAAATGATCCTTTCCATTTGACGTTTAGAGATGGTTTTGCCTACGGTAGAGGAGTTAATGATGATAAGGGGCACATTACTGC
>DIXV01000082.1:40742-51641 GCA_002436115.1 Streptococcus sp. UBA6071
TATCATTTTTATTATGGAGGGAGCAGAAGAATCTGCTTCTGTAGACTTGGATAAGTATTTAGCCAAATACCAGTCGTCTTTACAAGGAGCTGATTTACTTATCTGGGAGCAAGGGAGTCGTAATGACCGTGGACAGCTTGAGATATCTGGAGGGAATAAAGGGATTGTAACCTTTAACCTAGTTGTCAATTCTGCAGATGTTGATATCCACTCCTCCTTTGGTGGGGTGATTGATTCTGCTGCTTGGTACCTTATTAAAGCTCTATCTACCATGCGGGATCAAGACGGAACAATTTTGATTAAAGGAATTAAGGAACAAGTCACACCACCCAGTCAGCGGGAATTGGATTTGGTAGAGAGATTTGCCTTACGAACACCAGAAGGGGTGACAGAGGTTTATGGTTTGACCATTCCACCACTTAAGACGGAGCGTTCCGCTTTCCTACATCACCTTTTCTTTGAACCATCTCTCAACATAGAGGGAATTGAGTCTGGTTACCAAGGACATGGGGTCAAAACCATCTTACCCGCTCGATCTCGTGCCAAGATGGAAGTTCGTCTAGTTCCTGGTTTAACGCCAGAACTTGTTTTGGAAAAAATCCGCCAACATCTAGATGAGCATGGGTTTGAAAAAGTAGAGCTAACCTTTACCTTGGGAGAAATGAGTTATCGTAGTGACATGTCAGCCCCCGCTATTCTTAACCTTATCCAAATTGCCGAAGAACATGAAAAAAAAGGGATTTCGGTTTTGCCTACGTCACCAGGAACAGGACCGATGCATACCGTCTTCACCTTTCTAGGAGTGCCGATTGCCGGTTTTGGTTTAGGACACGAAAAGAGTCGAGACCATGGTGGGGATGAAAATATTAGATTGGTTGATTACTACAGCCATATTGCCTTAGTAGAAAGTTTGATAGGTAGTTATGCGTAAAACAATAATTGAATTGGATCATATTGATGTGACCTTTACCCAAAAAGGTCAGGACATTAAAGCTGTTAAGGCAGTTAGTCTCCAGATTAATCAAGGAGATATTTACGGAATTGTCGGCTATTCGGGAGCAGGGAAGTCCACGCTCGTCCGAGTGATAAATCTTTTGCAGGTTCCTTCTGCAGGGAAAATTACGATAGGTGAGGATGTTATTTACGATAACGCTCTGACCTTGACCCCGAAAGCTCTCCGACATAAACGGCGAGATATTGGCATGATTTTTCAACATTTTAACCTTATGGCTCAGTCTACTGCTGCCGAGAATGTAGCCTTTGCCCTAAAACACTCAAATCTGTCAAAGCCAGAGAAAGAGAAAAAGGTAGCAGAACTATTAGATCTCGTTGGGCTAGCAGATCGTTCAAATAGTTACCCAGCTCAATTATCAGGTGGACAAAAACAACGGGTGGCAATTGCTCGTGCTCTTGCCAATGACCCTAAGATTTTAATTTCAGATGAATCCACTTCTGCTTTAGACCCTAAAACAACTAAACAGATTTTAACCCTTTTGAAGGATTTAAATGACAAATTGGGCTTAACGATTGTTCTCATTACCCATGAAATGCAGATTGTCAAGGATATCGCAAATCGTGTGGCAGTGATGCAAAACGGGCGTTTAGTTGAAGAAGGATCTGTTCTAAATATTTTCTCTAATCCGAAAGAAGAACTAACACAAGATTTTATAAGAACGGCAACAGGTATTGATGAAGCAATGACTAAAATTGATCAACAAGACATTGTTCAACATTTACAAGAAGGAAGCAAAATGGTCTTGCTTAAGTATGCAGGAGCTTCAACCGATGAGCCGATTTTAAATGCTATTTACAAGGATTATCAGGTGATTGCAAATATCCTTTATGCGAACATTGATATTTTAGAGGGGACACCTGTAGGGGAAATGATTCTTATCTTAACAGGTAAGCCTGATAACTTAATCAGAGCCACAGAAGCATTAAAAAATGCGGGTGTTTCTGTAGAGATTTTGAAAGAAGGTAACGTATTATGATAGAGTGGATTGCAGCAACCTTTCCTAATGTCATCAAAATGGGTTGGGAAGGACAGATAGGTTGGGGAACAGCCATTAAGGATACTCTTTATATGACCTTTATTTCCTTTTTTATCGGTGGTTCAATGGGGCTTTTTGGAGGACTTTTCCTGGTTCTTAGTGGACCAAATGGCATCATCTCTAACCGTTTCTTTTATCAATTTTTAGACAAGGTCGTCTCGGTCTTTCGTGCCCTCCCCTTCATTATTCTTTTGGCTCTTATCACACCTGTCACAAGAGCAATTGTAGGAACAGCACTAGGACCAACGGCTGCTCTGGTTCCCTTGTCATTGGCAGTTTTTCCATTTTTTGCGCGTCAGGTTCAGGTCGTTTTAACAGAGTTGGATTTTGGTGTCATTGAAGCAGCTCAGGCTAGTGGTGCGAATCTGTGGGATCTTATTCTCGTCTACCTAAGAGAGGGATTGCCTGATTTGATTCGTGTATCCACAGTAACCTTAATCTCACTTGTTGGAGAGACAGCTATGGCTGGTGCTATAGGGGCAGGAGGGTTAGGAACTATTGCTATTAACTATGGTTTTAACAATTATCGCCAAGATGTGATGATTGTAGCCACTTCGCTGGTTCTCCTTCTTGTTATTTTTATTCAGTTCACAGGAGATCGCTTGTCAAGAAAGATTAGTCGACGTTAAGTAGAGTAGGAATTGTAGCGAGTCTTCAATTCCTATTTTGTTAGATAGAGGGAGTATTAGGTGGGTGTTTTAGTTTGTGAAAAAACTATCAATTCTAAATAAAAAGAAATTCCTTTTTCCTCTATAAACGCCTCAAAAGCCTTAGAATAGGCTTTTTCTTTTAGATGCTATCTTTCAGGAAACGATTCAATTAGTTGCACTTTGTGAAAAAATGAAATAGAATAAGGAGGTAAAAGAAATTGCCTTGGAGGACAAAATGACAGCTATTTCTAAAGAAAAACACTTAGATATGTTTCTCAAAATGCAGCGTATTCGTGATGTTGATATGACCCTTAACAAGTTGGTTCGCCGTAATTTTGTACAGGGCATGACACATTTCTCAGTAGGAGAAGAGGCTGCTTCGGTTGGTGCCATAGCAGAGTTAACCTACGATGATATTATCTTCTCAAACCATCGTGGACACGGACAATCCATTGCTAAAGATATGGATTTGAACAAAATGATGGCAGAGTTAGCAGGAAAAGCAACGGGTGTTTCCAAAGGTCGGGGAGGATCCATGCATTTGGCGGATCTTGAAAAAGGAAACTACGGAACAAACGGTATTGTTGGTGGAGGATTTGCACTTGCAACAGGAGCTGCTCTGACACAGCAGTATAAGGGAACCCAAAATATTGTGGTTGCTTTCTCAGGAGATGGTGCGACTAACGAAGGCTCCTTTCATGAGTCTGTCAATATGGCGGCAACCTGGCAACTACCAGTCATCTTTTTCATCATCAATAATGGTTATGGTATCTCAATGGATATCCGAAAAGCAACAAATACTCCTTATCTTTACACACGTGCAGCAGCTTATGGTATTCCAGGCCACTATGTAGAAGATGGAAATGATGTTGTCGCTGTTTATGAGAAAATGCAAGAGGTTATTGACTATGTGCGTGCAGGCAATGGCCCTGCCATCATTGAAGTTAAGTCTTATCGCTGGTTTGGTCACTCGACTGCTGATGCAGGAGTTTACCGGACCAAAGAAGAAGTGGATGCCTGGAAGGAAAAGGATCCGCTTAAGAAGTATAGAACCTACTTAACAGAGCATAAATTAGCGACTGATAAAGAGCTTGATGCTATTCAGGAACAAGTGAAAAAGGAAGTAGAGACTGCTGTAGAATTTGCAAGGAACAGTCCAGATCCAGAACTATCAGTTGCATTTGAAGATGTCTGGGCAGACTAAGAAAAGCATAAGATCATACAAACTGATGGTGCACAATTAAAGAGAAAAAGACGATTAGCATCGTATTATTCTTAATTTATCAAGCTAGGAGAGGGTAAAATGTCAGAAACAAAAGTAATGGCTCTGCGTGAAGCAATTAATTTAGCCATGTCAGAAGAGATGCGTAAAGATGACAACATCTTCCTGATGGGAGAAGATGTGGGGATTTATGGGGGTGACTTTGGCACCTCTGTCGGTATGCTGGCAGAGTTTGGAGAAAAGCGTGTTAAGGACACGCCAATCTCCGAAGCAGCAATTGCAGGTGCAGCTATTGGAGCTGCTATGACAGGGCTTCGTCCCATTGTTGACTTGACTTTTATGGATTTCATCACCATCGCTATGGATGCTATCGTTAATAACGGTGCTAAAAATAATTACATGTTCGGTGGTGGTATAAAAACACCTGTTACCTTTCGTGTTGCTTCGGGTTCGGGGATTGGTTCGGCAGCTCAGCACTCACAAGCACTCGAAGCATGGCTTTGCCACATTCCAGGGATTAAAGTCGTTTCACCAGGCAATGCGAATGAAGCCAAAGGGCTTCTGAAATCTGCCATTCAAGACAATAATATCGTTGTCTTTATTGAGCCTAAAGCACAATATGGAAAAAAAGAAGAGGTCAATTTGGACCCAGACTTCTACATTCCTCTAGGCAAAGGTGATATCAAACGTGAGGGAAGCGATCTTACTATTGTTTCCTATGGTCGTATGTTGGAGCGCGTTCTTCAGGCTGCAGACGAAGTGGCTAAAGAAGGAATTAGTGTCGAAGTCGTTGATCCAAGAACCCTTATCCCTCTTGATAAGGACATGATTATTAATTCTGTCAAAAAAACAGGCCGTTTAATGTTGGTTAATGATGCTTATAAAACGGGTGGTTTTACGGGTGAGATTGCCTCAATGGTAGCTGAAAGTGAAGCATTTGATTATCTGGATGCCCCAATTGTGCGTATTGCTAGCGAAGATGTTCCTGTTCCCTATGCAACAATCCTTGAAAATGCTATCTTGCCGACTGTTGAAAAGATCAAAGCAGCTATCTACAAGATGATAAACAAAGGCTAGCTCTTGAGATTAGTAAGGAGAGAGATAGGCTATTAACCTCGGATGCTTTACACAATCCTGAAAAAGGGTCGTCTGGGATAGGATAAGGAAGGAAAACAAATGGCTGTTGAAATTATTATGCCAAAACTCGGTGTTGATATGCAAGAAGGCGAAATCATCGAGTGGAAAAAACAAGAAGGTGATGAGGTCAAAGAAGGTGATATTCTTCTTGAAATCATGTCTGACAAGACCAATATGGAGCTGGAAGCAGAAGATTCTGGGGTTCTCATTAAAATTAGTCACGGAAATGGAGCTGTTGTCCCAGTTACAGCAGTCATCGGTTATTTGGGAGCTGTTGGAGAGACAGTTGACCCAGAAAAGACTGTAGCAACTCCAGTAGATACCCCTTCTGAAAGACAAGTCACCCTTAAACCAGAAGAACAGGTCTCACCTGCTTCTCAAGAGCTAGTTGCAAAAGATTTGTCAGGAGCTGTGCGTGCGACACCAGCTGCCCGAAAGGTAGCAGCTAAGTTTGGGATTGATCTAGGTCTTGTAGAGGGAACGGGAGCTAAGGGACGTATTCATAAAGAAGATGTGGAAGCATTCAATGCCGCAATTCCTAAATCATCACCCTTGGCCCGTAAAATAGCTACAGATAAAGGGATTGATTTAACCACAGTTACTGGTACAGGATTTGGTGGTAAGATTATGAAAGAGGATATCCTAAATGTCTTAGCCATGACACAGGTTCCTGCTGAGGCAAGTATCGTCACACCAGAGGAGTCTTTACCTGATTTGCCAGAGGGTGTTGAAGTGATAAAGATGAGTCCCATGCGTAAAGCTATTGCTAAAGGGATGGTTCATTCTTACTTGACAGCGCCTACCTTTACGCTTAACTACGATATTGATATGACCAATCTCATGTCCCTCCGTAAGCAGGTGTTAGCGCCAATCCTGAACAAAACCGAGCAGAAAGTAACCTTTACAGACCTTATTGGTTTAGCAGTGGTAAGGGTTTTGATGAAGCCTGAGCACCGTTACCTGAATGCCTCACTTATCAATGATGCAACAGCAATTGAACTTCATACCTTTGTTAATCTTGGTATTGCCGTTGGTCTTGATGAAGGACTTGTGGTACCCGTTGTCCACGATGCTGATAAAATGAGCCTTTCTGAATTTGTAGTAGCGTCTAAGGCTGTTATTCGAAAAGCACAGGCTGGTAAGTTGACGATGGCTGAGATGTCAGGTTCGACTTTCTCTATCACTAATTTAGGAATGTTTGGCACCAAGAGTTTTAACCCGATTATTAATCAGCCAAACTCAGCTATTTTGGGTGTATCAGCAACGGTTCAAACCCCCGTTGTGGTTGATGGAGCAGTTCTTATTCGTCCTATTATGGGGCTAAGTTTAACCATTGATCATCGTATCGTTGATGGGATGAATGGTGCCAAGTTTATGGTTGATCTTAAGAATTTATTGGAAAACCCATTGGAGTTGCTCATCTGACAGGAAATTCAGTCCTGATAAGGACTCAGTTATTAAAAAAACAAAGGAAAGAGGAAATCAAATGGCAGTTGAAGTTATTATGCCAAAACTCGGTGTGGACATGCAAGAAGGTGAAATCATCAGCTGGAAAAAAAAGGAAGGTGACCACGTCAACGAAGGTGAGGTCCTCTTGGAAATCATGTCTGACAAGACTAATATGGAATTGGAAGCTGAAGACTCTGGTGTTCTTTTGAAAATTGTGCATGGTGACGGTGAAACAGTTCCAGTAACAGACGTTATCGCTTACATCGGTGCCGAGGGTGAAACGGTTGCTGTCGCAGAGACAAGTGATCGCTTGGAAGCTGCTGGTCTTGAAGTGCCTAAGCCACCTCAAGCAGAATCAGAGGAGGCAAGACCTCAAGTGTCCCTTGCTGATGATGAGTATGATATTGTCGTTGTCGGCGGCGGGCCTGCTGGTTACTATGCAGCTATCCGTGGCGCTCAGTTGGGCGGTAAAATTGCTATCGTTGAGAAAGCAGAATTTGGTGGAACCTGTTTGAATAAAGGGTGCATCCCAACAAAAACTTACCTAAAAAATGCGGAGATACTTGATGGCCTCAAGATTGCAGCAGGCCGTGGGATTAATCTTGCATCAACGAACTATACAATTGACATGGATAAGACTGTTGACTTTAAAAATTCAGTTGTAAAAACCTTGACCAGTGGTGTTCGTGGTCTCTTGAAAGCCAATAAGGTAACAGTGATTGATGGACTTGCTCAAGTGAACCCAGATAAGACTGTTATCGTTGGAAGTCAGACCTTAAAGGCTAATAAGATTATCTTGGCAACAGGCTCTAAAGTATCTCGTATTAATATCCCTGGTATTACTTCTAAGCGTGTTTTGACCTCAGATGACATCCTTGAATTACGTGAGATTCCTAAAAGTCTCGCTGTAATGGGTGGTGGTGTTGTCGGTATCGAGCTTGGTCTGGTCTATGCTTCTTATGGCACAGAAGTCACTGTTATCGAAATGGCTGACCGTATTATCCCTGGCATGGACAAAGATGTTTCTCTTGAACTTCAAAAGGTACTCGGTAAAAAAGGCATGAAATTCCTCACCTCTGTTGGTGTTGAGGAAATTAAAGAGGCCAATAACCAATTGACCTTGGTACTGACGGATGGTTCAGATGTAATCGCTGAAAAAGCCCTCCTTTCAATTGGTCGTGTACCTCAGCTTGATGGCCTTGAAAACCTTAATCTTGCATTAGATCAAGGCCGTATCAAAGTTAATGCTTATCAAGAAACCTCAATTCCAGGAATTTATGCACCAGGAGATGTTAATGGAACGAAGATGTTAGCACATGCCGCCTATCGTATGGGTGAAGTTGCCGCAGAGAACGCTATGCGTGGCAATGTCCGTAAAGCTAATCTAACTTATACACCAGCAGCCGTTTATACGCATCCAGAGGTCGCTATGTGTGGGATTACGGAAGAGCAAGCACGTAAACAATATGGAGATATCCTTGTTGGTAAGTGTAGTTTTACTGGTAATGGACGTTCCATCGCTTCAAATGAAGCGCATGGTTTCGTAAAAGTAATCGCTGATGCAACCTATCACGAAATTCTTGGAGTCCATATCATTGGTCCATCCGCAGCTGAAATTATCAATGAAGCATCGACTATTATGGAGTCTGAGTTGACCATTGATGAAGTTGCTCAATCCGTGCATGGGCACCCAACTTTCTCAGAAGTCTTCTATGAAGCCTGTCTAGATGTCCTAGGTGAAGCTATCCATAACCCACCTAAGCGCTAGTCAGCGCAAAGAAAGACCTAAAAGGGGAACAAGTTATGAGCCTTTACTTGTCCCTTTTTACGTGAGTTTAGTGACGCTACACCGTCAGCATCTGGTCTCTCTTTTGATAGACTGAAAGAAATATAGTGCCTAAGCACGATTTATTTTGGAGAATATTATGAAATACATTGTCAACCCATCTAATAACCCGGCTTATAATATTGCCTTGGAAGCTTATGCCTTTCGTGAATTAAAAACGATTGATGAAATCTTTATCCTCTGGATTAATGAGCCAGCTATCATTATTGGCAAACATCAAAATACCATTGAGGAAATCAATAAGGAATTTACGGATGAAAACGGCATTCATGTGGTGCGTCGTCTGTCTGGTGGTGGAGCGGTCTACCATGATCTCAACAACCTCAACTATACCATTATTTCTAACAAGTCAGATGAAGGAGCCTTTGATTTTAAGACCTTCTCTAAACCTGTGATTGATACGTTAGCAGGTCTCGGTGTAAAGGCTGTGTTTACCGGTCGAAATGATCTTGAAATTGATGGCAAGAAGATCTGTGGCAATGCCCAGGCTTACTATAAGGGACGTATGATGCATCATGGTTGTTTGCTTTTTGATGTTGACATGACCGTTTTAGGACAAGCTCTTAAGGTCTCCAAAGATAAGATTGCCTCTAAAGGAATTAAGTCCGTTCGTGCTCGGGTGACGAATATTTTAGATGAACTACCTGAGAAGGTGACGATTCAGGAATTTAGTAATGCCATCCTTGAACAGATGAAGAAAACCTATCCTGATATGGAAGAATATAAGCTAACAGAAGCAGATCGAGCAGCTATTCAAAAGACCCATGATGAGCAATTTTCAACTTGGGATTGGACATACGGTGTCACACCAGAGTATACTATTGAGCGTTCGGTTCGCTATTCGGCAGGGAAAATTAGCATTTATGCTAATGTAGAGAAGTCACTTATCAAGTCAATTAAGATTTATGGAGACTTTTTCGGTGTCTTAGGTGTGGAAGATATCGAGGAACTCTTGATTGGCTCTCGCTATAATTACGCAGATGTTTTAGAGAAGCTTAAAACCATTGATACCACAAAATATTTCTCCCGCATGACAGTAGAAGAAGTTGCAAAAGCCATCGTCGCTTAACTGTGGTTAACCCATTTCCCAAAACCTAAACTTGTCTTGAAAAGGTTTAGATGAAGTCTTGCTTAATTAAAGCTTTCAGAAGATTCCAGAGTGTGAGTCACACTGAAAAGGACTTTGATTGGTATTAAGATGTCAGAAGGATTTAAGAATACGATATCCTTGCGATTTCGTGTTTTTTTTGTTATGATAAAAGAGTCTTCAGGGCAGGGTGTAATTCCCGACCGGCGGTGACTAGGAAACTAGAAGTCCGCGAGCGAAAGCTGATGTGGTGTAACTCCACAACCGACAGTAAAGTCTGGATGGGAGAAGACGAGGGCGGGAGCCTTGATAAGCCTATTTTTTAGGTTGTTTTCAAGAATTTTATACAAAAATTGTCCCGTTTTCGAGGCTTCTTCTAATTTTAAAAAATGAAATTGGAGGAAACTTGAATGACAAACACACATAAATTGGCACTTACTGCCATCCTTTCGGCACTTTCTTTTGTGCTTATGCTTTTTAATTTTCCGATTATTCCGGCAGCAGACTTTCTAAAGATTGACTTTAGTATCGTCCCAATAATGCTTGCTTTAGTCATGTTTGATTTGAGGAGTGCCTACACCGTTCTGCTTTTACGTAGTGCACTGAAACTCTTTTTGGATAATCAGGGACCAAATACTTACATTGGTTTACCGATGAATATAGTTGCTTTAGGCTTGTTTATCACTGTTTTTGCTCTTATTTGGAACAAGAAGAAAAACCGATCAACCTATCTTCTATCCAGTGTCCTTGGAACACTTGTCCTAGCACTTGCAATGGTTGTCTTGAATTATTTCTTTGCCATTCCACTCTATGCTAAATTTGCTAATTTTGATATTTCAGCTTATATCGGCATTTCAAAGTACTTGGTTTCAATGGTTGTACCCTTTAATATAGTTGAAGGAATTATCTTTTCACTCCTCCTTTATCCTATGTATATTGCCTGTAAACCAATTATAGAAAGACATCATTAATTAGATGAAAACTAAAGGAAAATACATAAACTGGGGCTCTTTTGCCCTTTTATTCTTTGTGATATTGGGTTATACGGTTAAGTTTTACCCACAAACACTATCTAGCCTAGACAGAACTTTTCAGACATGGCTTCAAAAGGGAATAACCGCAGACTGGACTATCTTTTATAAAGTTATGACCATTTTGGGAAATGTTCCTGTTTTTTTCGGAGGTGTTATGGCACTAGCGGCCTACTTTTACCTTATCAAAAAATGGCGTGCGGAGAGCTATTTCTTAGTTCTTAATTCAGGTCTATTATTAGGCCTCTCAACAGTATTTAAATCTGTCTACAATAGGCCAAGACCGACTCTGATGCCCTTGATTGAGCCCCCAATAGGCGCTTCTTTTCCTAGCTGGCATGGGGCTTCAATGCTCCTGCTTGCCCTTTGTTTAGCGATCATTGCTTATCAGAGACTGGGAAAGCGGACCTCCACAATGGTCTTGCC
>DIXV01000082.1:51770-59785 GCA_002436115.1 Streptococcus sp. UBA6071
TGCGATCATTGCTTATCAGAGACTTAGAAAGCGGACTTCCACAATGGTCTTGCAAGGAAGTTTGATACTTGTAGCTGTAGCCGTAGCCTTGTCAAGGATTTTCTTAGGAGTGAGTTACCCTTCAGATATTCTGGCTTCTTGGTGTTTGGCGTCTGCAATTGTCTGTATCTCATTTCCCTTTTACGATCAAAAGCGATTTGAGTGGCGCTTTAAAAGTTTACAGAAGTAGGGGATGACTCTTTAAATACAAAAGAAGATGCTTATTTTAAAAGTTTGAAGAGCAAGCAGTTGATAGAATGAGTTCAAATACAGTAAAACAATCAAATATGAGGAGATAAAGGATGGATAGACTGTCTTGGCAAGATTATTTTATGGCAAATGCGGATTTGATTTCTAAGCGTTCAACGTGCGATCGTGCCTTTGTTGGTGCTGTTTTGGTTAAGGATAATCGGATCATTGCAACGGGCTACAACGGTGGTGTGGCAGGTACTGAAAATTGCCATGAGGTAGGACATAAAATGGAGGATGGGCATTGCATTCGAACGGTTCATGCTGAAATGAATGCTTTGATTCAGTGTGCCAAGGAAGGGATTTCCACGGATAATACGGAGATTTACGTCACACATTTTCCTTGCATAAATTGTACCAGAGCAATCCTTCAGGCAGGTATTAGGAAGGTAACTTACAAGTCAGCCTATCGGCCACATGATTTTGCGATTGAATTGCTGAAAGTCAAAGGTGTGCGTTTTGTTCAACATGATGTTCCCACCATTCAGCTAGGAGATTAATAGGGCTACTAGATGAAGGTAGAGAGGTATTGCAGGACAAAAGAAAGCTAAGATGACCGCTCCTTTTTTATAGACAAAAGCGACAAATCAAGGTATAATGAAAGAGTTATAGGTGGAAAAAAGTTTTACGATAATGGGGCCATAGCTCAGCTGGGAGAGCGTTTGGCTGGCAGCCAAAAGGTCAGGGGTTCGATCCCCCTTGGTTCCATTTTTTAACAGAAGTTAGCTACTTTTAGTTGGGGGGCTGGGACACAGGTCCCAACCTCTTTTGCATGAGATAAAAGAAAGAACGGATTGGTCATAAGTTTTAGGATGACATCACAGAGGAAAGGGGAACATGAGAGATTATCGCCTAGGGAGATTACTATCGGAAGCCTATCAGATATTGAAGGGGAATTATTTAGCGTTGACAAGTGTTACCGCTGTTTTTGCTATGGTGTATTGGTTATTGATGCGCTTAAACCCTAATCTTTTAGACCTTACAACTTTTAAGGAAGAGGGGCTCTTTAAAGTCTTGGCAACTTTGTTGCTAAGTCAAATATTCACGCATGCCTTTTTAAAAAAGTATTACCTCGTTTTGATCAGGCAACCTGAAGTGGTCAAAGCAAATTTTCTTCAAGCGCTAAAACATACCTTTACAGATGGCTTCTCTAAACGTTTGAAGTATCATCTGCTTCATATTGTAACGCTTTTCGGCATTTTTGTGATAACAACAGCCTTCTTTGCCGTAGCTCTTTTCTATATGAAGGAGGGAAGTTTTTTTTCAACACTTTCCTTTGAGTCTGTTTTTAAAGACATAGAAAGCTTACCTAGCTGGTTCAAGGCTCTCTTTTTCCTTGTTTTGTTCGTCGTTCAGGCACACTTTTTTATGGTTTCTTATATTATTCAAGACACCTTGTCCGAAGATAACATCCTTATCCCCCTGACTTATAGAGGCTGCCTCAAGCATTCTATTCGGCTGATGAAGGGAAACAAAGGGAAATATTTTGCCTTAACAGCCTTCTCTTTTCTTGTGGAATTTGTCTACGTTAATCTAGTGGCTAAAGTCATTCTCACCCTGATGTGGAGCCCTTTGAGCTTTTTGTCAGTTGGCTTTTTGTTATTTGTTACCTTCTTAAAATTTATCACAGTAGATACTTTTATGGCGACTGCCAATGCCCTTTTAGCAGATGTCTTATTAACTGAGGAATGGCAGATTGCTTTCTTCGGAGGAGAAAATGAATAATCCCTGTTTATTCTTAGCTTAGTCTATTTTGACGATTGGAAGAGGACACTATTTTTGGTCCTCTTTTTTTCTGGATTAGCTGATGTTCTGAGCTTATCGCTACAATTGTCCCCACGGATTATAAGGGAAAGGCCAATGTATCAAGTGTTTCAGAAAAAGGCTTGTCCCCTGCTTTTCTTAGTTGCCAAGCAAGAGAAATTTTTGATATAATGAGGGACAAAGGAGGCTAAGAATGGCTGTTTTTAACATTGAATACCGTTCCGATATTTTGGACTTGGAGTATCCTGTCAATGTCATCTACCCTGATAAAACACGGGTAGCTAATCCTGAAGATCAGGACATTCCTGTCCTTTACCTCTTGCATGGAATGTCTGGGAATCACAATTCTTGGCTTAAACGAACGAGATTAGAGCGCTTAGTTCGTTCAACGAACCTCATTATCGTCTTACCTAATGCCCATAATGCTTGGTACACAAATACAACCTATGGGTACAGGTACTTTGATGCTTTAGTGACAGAACTTCCTCAAGTCTTGCAATGGTTCTTTCCAAACATGACGACTAAGCGAGAGAAAACCTTTATTGCCGGACTATCTATGGGAGGCTATGGTGCTTTTAAATTAGCTCTGGAAACGAATGCTTTTGGCTACGCCGCTAGTCTGTCAGGAGCTTTGAGCTTTGAAGGGTTAGACAAAAGGAATCAAATAAAACCTGAATACTGGGCAGGTATTTTTGGAAGCTTGGAGGAGCTGGAGCGACACCCGACCCCTCTTTTGGAGAGTGCTAAATTATCTGACCAAAAAACAAAGTTCTGGGCTTGGTGTGGTGAACAAGACTACCTTTTTGAACAGAACAATAAGGCTCTTGCCCAGCTAGGAGATTTGGGATTCGATTTGGTTTATCAAACTGGTCCAGGCACTCACGACTGGTATTATTGGGAACAGCAGTTGGAACAAGTCTTAGCTTGGTTACCAGTTGATTTTGTTTTAGAGGAAAGGCTCTCTTGATAGGGTAGCCTTTTTTCTGTATCAAAGATGCTCAAAAACAGTGAGAACATTCAGAAAATAATAGGGGATTTAACCAATTACTTTAGCAAAACCTAGAGAATTTTGATATAATGTAAGAAAAAGTATCCAGAAAGAAGAGGTATTCGCCATGAATGAAGAGGCTAAAATCAGAAGCAAGATATATAAGGGAATGGTTAAATCTCCCAACCGTGCTATGCTGAGGGCGACAGGGATGACGGATGACGATTTTGAATCACCAATTGTTGGTGTTATTTCTAGTTTTGCAGAAAACACACCGTGTAATATTCATCTACACGATTTTGGTCAACTTGCTAAGAAGGGGGTTAGAGCTAGTGGTGCTTGGCCTGTTCAATTTGGTACGATAACAGTAGCAGATGGTATTGCCATGGGAACGCCCGGTATGCGTTTCTCCCTACCATCAAGAGATATTATTGCAGATTCGATTGAGGCTGCAATCAGTGGTCACAACTGTGATGGCTTAGTGGCAATTGGTGGGTGTGACAAGAACATGCCAGGTGCTATGATTGCTATTGCCAATACAGGGATTCCGTCTATCTTTGTTTACGGGGGAACGATTGCACCAGGTAACTTAAATGATAAGGATATCGACTTGGTTACGGTGTTTGAAGCTGTGGGCAAATGGAATCATGGTGATATGACTGAAGAGGAAGTTCGAGCAGTTGAATGCCATGCCTGTCCTGGACCTGGTGGTTGTGGAGGCATGTATACAGCCAATACCATGGCATCTGCCATAGAGGCTATGGGAATGAGCCTACCAGGTTCTTCTTCTCACCCTGCAGAAAGCCCTGAGAAATTGCGCGATGTAGAAGAAGCAGGTAAAGCGGTTGTTGAGCTGATGCGAAAAGGAATTATGCCTAAGGACATCATGACTCGAAAAGCCTTCGAAAATGCTATTACTGTTGTGATGGCTCTGGGTGGATCAACCAATGCTATCCTTCATCTTATGGCCATGGCGCATGCTGCCAATGTTGATTTGACCTTGGAGGATTTCAATAACTTCCAAGAAAAGGTACCTCATCTAGCCGATTTGAAACCATCAGGAAAATACGTTTTCCAAGATCTCTATGAGGTTGGTGGTGTGCAAGCAGTGATGAAATACCTTTATCAAAATGGCTTTTTACATGGAGATTGCTTGACTTGTACAGGTAAAACATTAGCTGAAAACTTAGAGGAAGCGCCTGATCTTAAAGAGGGCCAGCTTGTTATCATGCCACTTGAAAAGCCAAAACGTGAAGATGGTCCTCTTATTGTCCTTCATGGAAACTTAGCACCGGATGGTGCCGTTGCTAAAGTTTCGGGGGTTAAGGTTCGTCGTCATGAAGGACCAGCTAAGGTCTTTAATACAGAAGAAGATGCGGTTAATGCAGTCTTGGCTGATGAGATTGTTGATGGAGATGTGGTTGTCGTTCGCTTTGTGGGTCCTAAAGGTGGTCCAGGAATGCCGGAAATGCTCTCACTGTCTTCTATGCTAGTTGGTAAAGGGCAGGGAGAATCGGTTGCCCTTCTGACAGATGGTCGCTTCTCAGGCGGAACCTATGGTTTGGTTGTTGGTCATATTGCTCCAGAGGCTCAAGATGGCGGTCCAATAGCCTATCTCTGTGATGGGGATACTATCGTCATTGACCAAGATACGAAAGAATTAACCGTGCACGTTTCTGAAGATGAACTAGAAAGACGCAAGGCAAAAACGGTTATTCCACCACTTTATTCACGTGGTGTTCTTGGGAAGTATGCTCATATTGTTTCAAGCTCATCTAAAGGAGCCATCACAGATTTCTGGAAGAAAGAAGAATAAAAAAAACCTGCTGTTTCTTAGGGACAGCAGGTCTTTAGTTAGTGCACGTTTTTGTTTTGTCCTCACTTTGGACTAATTCCCAAAGCAATACGTCCGAAGCGACTGATGCGAGTGATTTTCCAAACAGGCGACCAGACAACTTCAATTTTTACTTTTGTAATTTCCTCAATGGTTAAAAGTTTTTGGACAATCTCATCCGGCAGGGTGTCCGCACAGGAACAGCCCATATCTGTAAAGGTCATAACCAAACGGCAGACCCCTTCTTGGTCCAGATTAATCTCATATACCAGACCAAGATTATAAATATCCAGTTCAATATCAGGGTCATAGATTCCCTGTAAGCAATGACGCAATTTATCGCTGATTACTACAGCTTGGTCATTGAGTTTAATATCCTCTCTCATACGTTGACTCCCTTATGATGTTTGATACAAATATGATTTTCCAGAAAAAGTATAGCAGTTTTCACCCCTTTTTTCAAGAGGGGTTTCTCTTTGTGAGAGAAATTACTTATCAAACTCTGCCTTGGACTTAATATCAGCATACTCTTCAGGTGCTTCCTTACCTAATATAGCTGTATAATCGGGTAGTTCAATATCTTGACCATAGGTCTGACGTAGAGCTGTTGCCACCAAACGATAGGCAAGATTAGTATTTCGAGAAAGGATTGGACCGTGAAAGTAGGAGCCAAAAACATTTTTATAATGAAGGCCTTCAGTACCATCTTCCTTGTTGTTGCCACAACCGTAAATGACCTTACCTAGTGGTTTTTCATCTGAGCTAAGAAAAGTGCGTCCCTGATGGTTCTCAAATCCGTAGTAAGTTTCGTTAAATTCGTCATTGTGAATCTTAATATCACCAATATAGCGGTTTTTATCTTGGTTGAGAGTATAGTGCCCCATGACCCCTGCCGCATCAATTTTGCGACCGTCCGCATCAATATAGTACTGGCCAAGAAGTTGGAAGCCACCACAGATGGCTAAGAACACACCACCCTTTTCGATATAATCAGATAGGCCATCTTTCTTACCAGGCAAATCTTTGGCAATGATGGATTGTTCATAATCTTGACCACCACCAAAGAAGACCAGCTGATATTGTTTGGGATCAAAGTCATCTCTTAGAGATACAATATCAATAGTGACTCTAGCACCAAGTTTTTCAGCGACATATTTGAGCATGAGAATATTGCCATTATCTCCATAAGTATTCATCAGATCACCATAGAGGTGAGCAATTTGGAGTTCATAGGGATAATGGCGATTAGGGAGTGATTTTAAGGAGGTATAGACCATTATTTCATCTCCTTTCCAACAGCGTGTTGTTGTGCTAAGAGCTCTCGGAATTCTAGCATGGCTGTATAAGTTGCTAAAATATAAGCGTGTTCACAATCTTCTTGGTTTTCAATCAGGTTCATAACTGTTTTTAGGTTACTTACCTCAGTAATTTTACGCTCATCGTAGCCAGTTACCCTTAGTCGGCGAGCCATTTCTGAATGACGAACACCACTGGCAAAAATCTGTGGAATCGCTAAATCTGTGATTCTTTCAAAATGAGCATCCCAAATCCAACTCGTGTCAATACCATCAGCATAATTCGCATTGAGTAGAACAGTCAAGGTAAAAGGATAAGGAGCTAAGGCGAGAGTCTCCAAGGCTTGGCTGGCACCGACAGGGTTTTTAATTAGAATAAGACTACAGGAAGTTTTGCCCAGTTTGAAAGTCTCTTGTCGACCGAACACTGCTCGACTTTTTTCAAAACCAGCTTTGATAAGATTTGAGGCGACTTCTAGGTGTTGGGCAACAGAAACAGCGGCGAGAGCATTATAAATATTGTAGAGACCACCAACATTAATTTTATAATCTTGTCCATCAATGCTAAAGCGGCTGGTGTCATTTGTTACATCTATAAGATCAGTTAAGCAGTAATCTAATTGAGGGCGTTTGAACCCACAGTTTAGACAAATATATTTACCTAAATTGGCATAGGTTTTAAGCTTGTATTGAAGGATATGCTGGCAATTAGGACAGAGAACACCCTCGGTATTGTAATGAACCAAGCTTGGCTCAGTCTCTTCGGTTTTAAAGCCATAGTATTTAGTGGGGTTAATCACCTTGATAGAATTAAACAGCGGGCTATCTCCATTGAGGAGAACAGTGGCTTGAGGAGCTTTGGCAGCACCATCAACAATCATTTGATAGGTTGAATAGATTTCCCCATAACGATCCATCTGATCACGGAAAATATTAGTGAAAACAAAGAGACTAGGCTTTAGAAAGCTTGTGATTTTGGGAAGGCTCGCTTCATCAATTTCAAGGACTGCAATTTGTTTACCCGTTTTATTTTTTTTGGCGGATAAGAAAGTGGAGGTAATACCAGTAATCATATTGGCACCAGAAGTATTGGTGGTAATTTCTCCGAAAGCTTCTTGGAGGATGCCAACTGTTAGAGCAGTTGTTAATGTTTTCCCGTTAGTACCTGTCACAATGATGATTTCATAGTCTTTTGCTAGATGGTCTAGAATATTATTATCAAATTTTAGGGCAATTTTACCTGGCAGGGTTGACCCTCGTCCTAATTTTTTTAGGATGAACTGGACAGCTTTTCCCGCAAGGATACCTAAGGCAGTATTTATCTTCATAAAGACATTTTACCACAATTACTGTAAATTAGGCTAGGATTGACAAAGAAAAAATGCTATAATAGGATGTATCAATTGAAAATTCTATGTATGAAGAAAATGAAAGTGATTGAGAGGCGTATGGATATTATCTTACAAATAATTCAGGGGAATAGTCAATATTGGTCAGATCTGTTTGCAAGTCCTTTGGATATTATTATTAATAGTTTGGATCTTATTTTAGTCACGTGGTTAATGTATGTTTTTATTAAAGGCGTTGCAGGAACTAAATTGATGACATTGGTTCGAGGGGTTTTTCTTTTTGCTATTGGTAGCGTTGTTGCAACATCTATGGGACTTCAGACCATCTCTTGGCTGATGAATCAGGTGATTACCTACGGTGTCATCGCTGCTGTTATCATCTTCTCACCAGAACTACGGGCTGTTCTAGAGAAAATGGGACGTACGACCAAAATCTTCTCCCCTTCAAGCGGTCAGGTTGAAGAGAATAAATTGATTGCAGCTTTTCTTGCAGCGAC
>DIXV01000082.1:59999-61477 GCA_002436115.1 Streptococcus sp. UBA6071
ATATGGGACCTCGAAAGATAGGGGCACTGGTATCGGTTGAAGTGACACAAACCTTGCAGGACTATATTTCAACAGGGATTCAATTAGATGCTAATATAAGCGGTGAACTTCTCATTAATATCTTTATCCCCAATACTCCACTTCATGATGGGGCAGTCATTATACGTGAAGATAAGATTGCAGCGGCTTGTGCCTATCTCCCTTTGTCTGAGAGTGCTAACATCTCAAAGGAATTTGGAACAAGGCACCGTGCAGCAATTGGTTTGTCTGAGCAAACGGATGCATTTACCTTTGTTGTATCAGAAGAAACAGGGAAAATCTCTATTACCCAAAATGGTAACTTTAAGCATAACCTTACTCGTGACGAGTTTAAAAAAGAACTACAGTCTGTTTTTGGAGGACAGGGCAATAATTCCTCAGGAAATATTGGCTTACGCAATTTTTTGAAAGGAGGGAAGTAGCAGATGACTCATCGGAAACAAAATCTTTTATATCTCATAGTCTCTTTTGTTTTTGCTATCTTTCTTTTTCTTTATGCAACCAACACTAATTACCAAAAGACAGCAAGCTCTGGAGAAGTTTACACCAATACTATTTCTAGTGTTGCCATTAACATTCAGTACGATAATGAGAAATACTTTGCATCAGGATTTACACCTGACGTGACTGTTCAATTAACATCATCCAATCGCCTCACCTTACAAAGAGAAGGTCAAGAGGCAACGCGTTCTTTCTCTGTTGTTGCAGACTTGTCGTCCATTGAGTCTGGTACACATGAAGTGCCTCTTAAGGTGGAAAATGTTCCGAGTGGCGTGACAGCCACCCTGTCTCCCGAAACTATTAACGTAACCATAGATAAACGTGCAACCAAAACCTTTAAGGTAGAGACACAAGTAGATTCCAATCAGGTTGATGAAGGTTTAACAATTTCAAGTGTAAGCACAGAAGATACTGAGGTAGAGGTAGTTACCGACAAGGGAACCTTGGCTAAAATAGCGCGTGTTGTAGCGATTCTACCTGCAGATGTGACACTATCTGACAACTATAGTGAAAAAGTAACCCTTCAGGCGGTTGATGCGGAAGGAAATTTCCTGCCTAGTATTATCACTCCAGAAGAAACAAATTTGATTATTAAAGTTAAGAAAAGTTAAGGATTCTTTTGCTATACTTATTTTGAGTTGTGTCATGAAGAACAGCTCAAAATAATACAGAAGAAAACAAATGGTAGAAGGTATTTCAAAACAATGGGAAAATATTTTGGAACAGACGGTGTTCGAGGAGAAGCAAATGTGGATTTGACGCCAGAGTTGGCCTTTAAATTAGGACGCTTTGGCGGCTATGTTCTTAGCCAACATGAAGTGGAGCGTCCCCGTGTTTTTGTGGCACGGGACACTAGGATTTCTGGAGAAATGTTAGAATCTGCTTTGGTAGCAGGCTTGCTTTCTGTAGGTATTCAGGTCTATCAACTGGGTGTTTTG
>DIXV01000002.1:0-620 GCA_002436115.1 Streptococcus sp. UBA6071
CTGGAGAATAAAATGCTGGCACACCAGCATTAAAATTACAGCCATACAATCTCCCATAATGAGCACAAACATTTCTAATATACCATGAAGCAGAAATCCAGCTCCTAGCAGAACTAATTACATGATCGCGAAGAAATGGAATATTGAATTTCTCTTTAACAATAAACAGTTCCTCTATCCAAAATTCATAGTAATCTTTGTTTAGTTTTTCTATAAATTTAGTTGTTTCTCCAAAAGTTAACTCTGGTATAATAACCCAAATAGGGAACTTATAATTTTTGTTGTCAATATGATGTCTAATTGGCAGAGACTTTGATTTATTCGAGTATAAGCTTCGACCGATTCTTTTTATAATTGTTTTGCATTCATCTCCATTTACATATATACTCGAATCAAGGTAGCATTCACCCTTCTGTAATTCTCCTTCATAATAACTGCATAAAGAATGAACTATTGAGGATTTTATTAGTTGCTCTATCTTACCTGTAAATTTCATTAGATTTTCCCTAAGAAAATCGTTGAAGTCATATAGCAAAACACAGTCGCCAAATGTAAATTCTTTATTCTCTCTATCCGGTAAACATTTTTTATAAATTGAAAAAGAATAATAATTATTTTGA
>DIXV01000002.1:858-1185 GCA_002436115.1 Streptococcus sp. UBA6071
ATTCTTTGACAATAACCGTTGCCCCTGTATTTGTATTTGGAACAGCCAATTTTTCTTTAAATTTTTCAAATTCTAAGAAAGGTTTCATAGTACATGTATTATCTTCTTCTAATAAAAAATAATTTGCTTCTACCGTTTCAGTTGATATTTTCTCCATTATTGTTTGTTTCCTTAAGTCCAAAAAAAAGCCTCGAAAACTTTGTTGGTACAGGGAGCTTATCGAGTTCGTGTAAATACATTATACATTTACTAGTTTTACTTGTAAACCCCCAACATATTGTGTATGGAAAAAAAGCAAATATAGAAAACACAATATATAGTTAAATT
>DIXV01000002.1:1416-11110 GCA_002436115.1 Streptococcus sp. UBA6071
TTTTTTTTAAAAATTTTTATTAACTTTTCAATTTACTACCGTATTAACTCTATTATTTACCGCTTTTATTATCGCTTTTACATAAATAGATGTGAAAAATCGTATCGTTCAACTCTTTAGGGCTTATAAGCTTGACAAGCTGACAACGCCTCTCATTCCAATCAACTATGAATAGTTTAGCAGATAAGACTAATAAAGGCGAAAAGGGAGCATATCTACACTATGACAAGATACACGGATTAAATAAGCGTATTCTTCAATACGGTGTAGTTATGCAAGCAAATCCCCTACAATCCAGCCCGAGAAGTCATTTTACCACGTAATACCAAGAAAGCGGAACGAAAAAAGGTTAAGCACTTTGATAATCAAGAACTGAAGATGTTCCTGGATTACTTAGAAAGATTAGATAAGGGTAGATACCGCTATCTCTATGAAGATACACTGTACAGGTTTTTACTTGCTACTGGTTGCCGTATCGGTGAGGCTCTAGCCCTTGAATGGTCTGATATTGACCTAGAGAATGGGACAATCAGCATATCTAAAACACTAAACAGATACCAGGAAACAAACACGCCTAAATCAAAAGCAGGGCTAAGAGAATTGAGATTGATAAGGCTACTGTCTTACTACTCAAGCAATATAAAAACCGTCAACAAGTCCAAACATGGCAACTAGGACGGTCTGAGGATATTGTCTTTACTCCTTTTCCCTAACACCTGCTACCACTTTAGTGGGTCGTGCTACTGATTGAATAGCTAAGTCCTTTCTTATTTTAACTTTCCTAGTTCTATTCCCTCCTTCTTATTCAGTTTTATCCTAATCGTCTATTTGGTCAACTGTAATGTCTTCTTTTCTAATCTTTTATATAAAAGACCTGATAGTAGACCTAGTAGTAGCACCAGCCCTATTCCATATACCGTGTAATAATTGCCACTCAAGAAAGGAGCTACACTTCCTGTTATAACGACCAGACACAGGCCTCCCATTAGACCTACTAGGGCTGAAACACTCTGTTTTACAACCTGTGTCTCAGATTCCCACTCATAGGTAACATACCTATGATTTACGAGTATCCCATAAATGGCGGTAAAAATCGAATACCCCAAAGGGACTAAAACTAAGAGGACGGCTTCAGAAAAATTTGCCTTGGAACCTACTGCCAACAAAACTCCACCAAGGATAGACACTGGAATGGTGATTGTGAGATTTACTAATATTTTACTCAAATAAATAGCTGTTTCCCTTATCGGGAGCGACTGCAAAATCCAAACATTTTTACCCTCCATGGATAGAGAGACACAGGAACTACACGTCATGGACACAAAACCGGCTAAGGCAAAGGCTCCCACCCTTGGTAACATCATTTTCAAGTCATCAAACCCCGTTAACTCGACCAGTCTATCCACTCCCATGACTGCCACACCAATTGCGAAAACCAAGCCCAAAATAGCCCCTGTTCCAATATTGGTGACATATATACTGGAAGACCAGAATCTGTTTAATTCTTTTGAATAAAGGGCTCTTAAAACGTTAGATTGTCGTAATGGTTGCATATCGAAGTGGCGATGGACACTATGAGTCATTAGGCCTGTGTTTATTTTTCTATAGTAGCGAGACAAGATCACCACAAAGAAGATGTAAAGACCCATAGAAAGTAAACAATAAAGCAAGAAGACGGTAACATCTCCCTCTCTAATCGCACGATGAAACCATTTAGCGATTGGATAAATCGAAGACAACCTTTGGAATCCCAGATTATAAATCTTGTCCAGTTGACTTATCTCTAGCTTTTCAACTATCCCTCCTGTAAATAGGGAAGAAAGTGCAAATCCTAAAATTAACCCCATTGTTAAAAGAGAAGAAATAAAGCTACTATGCTTAGACTTGGAAGCAATAGCGACAATCAAGGAACCAACAGCTGTTGCAATTACCATCGGAATCAACGAAACCAAAAAGAGACTTGCTAGCCAAAGAAGGTAAACCTTAAAATCTGGTGTCTCATATACAGCGTAAACTCCACCCATTGGCAGCATGATAATAGCTGATAACCCTGTGTTCCAAATGTATAGATAGGAAAACCGACTTGCAATAATGGTAGAGGTCTTGATTGGCAATGCCATCAAGATATCGTAATCCCTGTATGCAAACACATCTCCATTTACTTTAAATAGTGTCAAAAAGAAAGATAGGAGTGTACATAGGCTAAAGCTATAAACTGGAATCAGATGCCTAAGGTCCAAGAGTTGAAGACCATAGGCCATTAGGCCACAATAAATCGCAACTAGACTAATCACTAGTCCTATGGCAGAGCTGAGAAAGATATGGTGTTTCTTTTTTCGCGCTTCCTTTTCTCGTCGAAATGTGTTTAGCTTCAATCTTGATATGAAACGTATTTTTAGAAGAAATAAGAGGTTTTTACTCACGATCAAGCACCTCCATAAACAAGGTTTCTAAGGAACCATCCTTTATAACATCTTCCATTTTTCCACAAATGGCTAACTGTCCCTGATGAATCATCGCAAGTTTATTACAAAGTTTTTCTGCGACT
The DNA here is from genome assembly GCA_002436115.1 of Streptococcus sp. UBA6071. GTDB lineage: Bacteria > Bacillota > Bacilli > Lactobacillales > Streptococcaceae > Streptococcus. Next base: position 3,965 of record DIXV01000002.1, read on the forward strand.
TCTAATATATGCGTTGAGAAGAAGACAGCACTTCCGTTTGCGCACAAGTCTTTCATCATATTTTTCAGGACTAGTGCAGCTTTTGGATCTAGCCCGACAAAAGGCTCATCCAATACCAATAATTTAGGGGCGTGAATGACAGCACCTATAATTGCAACCTTTTGCTTCATGCCATGAGAATAAGATGAGATTAAATCGCCTAAACTAGGGGTTATCTCAAAAGCATCCGCATACTTTTTTATCCTTTCTTCTCTGTCTTTTTTAGAAACGCCATAAATATCCGCTACAAAACTTAGATACTGAATTCCCGTCAAATGTTCATATAAGTCTGGGTTGTCTGGTATATAAGCCGTCACAGATTTACAAGCCATCGGGTCTGCTTTGACTGAGTGACCATCAATGACTATTTCTCCCTGTTCAAAGTCTAGAATCCCGACTATCGCCTTAATCGTTGTACTTTTACCAGATCCATTATGGCCGATAAAAGCAAAAATATCCCCTGCGTCAACAGTTAAACTAATGGCATCAACTGCCTTTTTTCCTTTTTTATAGGTTTTCCCAAAATGTTTGATTTCTAACAGAGTATCCACTTGATTTCCTCTCTACTTCTTTCTACCGCTGATACATAAAATGTTTTTAGATTGGCCAAGGATGGCACAGGGACTCTTCTGATTCAGTAGACTCCCTGTGAAAGACAATTATTTCTCTTCCTCCCTTTCTTTACCATAGACAAAATAAAGAAGACCTCCCAAGGGCATTGATACTACACAAATAATAAGCCAGACCCATTTAGAAAAGTGCCTCGTTCTCTGACTCTTGAAAAGAGTATACCCGCAAAGACTAATATAGAAGAATACTGCTAAGATTAAAGGCAACAACAGCTTAAGAGACATGACCTTCCTCCTTTGGATTTAGAACCTCAATGCAATGACTTTTGTGATGACACTTGGAACAAGTCACCTTGCGTGTGTGTAAGGTGTGACTCGCAAATAAAACCTCCTTCAGCTCTGGCTTGAAAATCTCATGGCATTCTGGACAAATATAAGACAGATGACAAAAGACTTGCTTAATCAAAAACTGAACATAGATGATTGATAAGCCCATCCCTAATAGAAAAGGGAGAGGCTGCCGCCATTGAAAGGACAACCAAATACCACCCCAAAAAAGCACGTTGCCAATTAACCCTAGAGGGATGATCCAACGATAGAAATTATGAAAGGTCTTTTTATTCTCCATAACCGTTGTCATACACCACATGGTTTCTGGAGAAAAGTCTCGCCACAGTAGCAACTCTTTTGACAACTGAATCGCAGAATCCCGTTTCTCCCTCTTTTTATCAATCTCTGCCTGAAGAGACTGAATCTGAGTGTCTAGTAGTAGGGACAGAACCTCTCTTGAATTTTCTTCCTCTAAGACCGTTTTAATATCATCAATCGAAAAATCTAAGTCACGTAAAAAACAAATGGTCTGCAGACGCTTTAGGTCTTCTTGATTATAAAGCCGTCGGCCACCTTCTGTTAATCCCGTCGGCACCAAAATTCCCCGTTGATCATAATATTGAACTGTTCGTACCGATACGCCACCGAGCTTGGCTAGTTCACCCGTCGAATATGTTGACATGTTCTGCTCCTTTCGTCTTAAGTTTAGACATCCTAAAATGATGTCTAAAAGTAGAATACCATACCACCTAGGGTCACAAGCAAGTCCTACCTCAGGTGATTTTTAAAAAAAGTTGTATGAGAAAATAAAAAAACAGGTCTGCTTTGTTTACAAACCTGTCAACCCTGTCAATCCGTTAAAAAACCAGATAAATCTAAACCTGCAAATGGCGTATTCGAGGCGTGCTCTTGTTTATCTAACAATTGTCGATTAGTATCCAACTCTAAAAATGTCTCGTAAACAAGGGCGGTCATGCGCGCATCCTCCAAACTATTGTGGCCACGACCTTTAATGCCAAATGCACTGGCCACATTTTGAAGACTTAGCTTTGTCACCCCGTTTAAATCTGTGCTGCGGCGTTCAGTGGCTTCTTCATAAACATCCACCTTATACTGACTAGACAAATCCAAGCCATTCTCTGCCAAAATGGGTAAATCACTTTTATGAGCATTGTAACCAATCAAGGGTAGATCCCCAACAAAACGCTTGAAGGTTGCCAAAACCTCTCCCACTTTTGGAGCATGATAGATTTTCTCAGCTGTAATACCTGTCAGGCCATTGATAAAGCTCTGCAAAGGTACATCCGTATAAACATAAGAATCAAACTGAGCTACTTCCTTATGATGGTCAAACTGCACAGCCGATATCTGAATAAGATGGCTAACCTTCCCCACCGTATTAAATTCCAAATCAAAGGCAATATAAGTCTCTAAACGATTCATCTCTTCTCCTGAACACATAAAATAGAAAAAAACTGTCTCTGACGACAGAACGTTTGCTTCCCAAACCAAGCTTCCAAAGACGGTCTCACTATGCTGAGTATCACTTTGATAAGGCTAAAGTAGGCTATCATCTCCGAGTCTGGTCTCGTTACAAGATAACAAAGACAGAGAAGAGTACTCTATTGAGCGAAGGAAATCCGACTCCCCTTCAAAACAGGAGAACTCTAGGACTAGGACTTTAGAAAACAGACTCACTCCCAGCTTTTGTATTGATTCTTTTAAGGAGAACATGGGATTCGAACCCACGCGCCGCTTACACGACCTACCACCTTTCCAAGGTGGCCTCTTAAGCCACTTGAGTAATTCTCCAAAACTAGGATATAGTATAGCATATTTAATTGGGATTTTCAAGACTTTTCAAAGATTCTTATCAGGAAAACGAGGAGACCCCCAAAAAGTTTGGGAAATGGCTCTTAAAGGGACTTCTCCTTAGTCCTCTTGATCTTGTCTTGAAAGCTTTTCCATCACTTTAGGGATCTCTTCACTTATCTTGGTTGGCAAAACCACATAAGCTTTTTTTGAGAGGTCTTGGGCGATCTTTGAATGGAGGTAGCTAGCAACCGCCACTCTGTCAAAGAGAGGAGCTGACTTAAATTGAGGCACAAAACCAGCTATCATACCGGCTAGAGTGTCTCCCATGCCTCCTGTGGCTTGATAAGAACCTCCAACTGACAACACTCCAAAACGTCCTTCTTGGTCGTATAATCTGGTTTGGGAGGACTTGGCAACAAGAACTGTCTCTCTAGGAAAATGAAGCAGAGCTTCTCTTGTAGAGGCGTCTGTTTGTTTAGCCATAGAAAGGCCTGACAGCCTTTCCCACTCTTTTTGATGGGGAGTTAAAACGACCCGTTCTGTCTGCCAGTTGACAATCGCTTTTTGGGCTAATAAATTAAGGGCCGAGCCATCAATGAGTAGAGTCTGCCAGCCCCTTATCTGGTCTAACACCAAATCTAAGAGTTCTTGAGCCAACCTGTCTTCTCCTAACCCTGAACCAATTAGAACCACATCAGCCATTGCAATCTGCTCTGATAAACATTCTGTGTCTGTCACCTCAAACGCCATCGCTTCAGGCAAATGAGCATGTAACGGTGCTATGTTCTCTCGGTCAGTCGCAACCATAACCAGACCTGCTCCGCTATTGACCGTTGCTAAGGCAGCCATAATGATGGCACCTCCATAGGGATAAAGCCCCCCAATGAGAAGAGCACGGCCAAAATTGCCCTTGTGGCTATCACGAGGTCTAGGCTGAATAATACGACTAGCTAATTTCCCATCAATAATCATAGGCACTACAAACTTCTAAGAGCAGCCTGGTAAGTCTGCTCCATCAACATAGTGATGGTCATAGGACCAACACCACCTGGAACTGGAGTGATTAGGCTGGCAAGTTGAGCCACCTCATCAAACGCAACATCCCCAACTAGTTTCCCTTGTTGGTCACGGTTCATACCGACATCGATAACCACCGCACCATCCTTAACAAAATCCTTGGTTATGAAGTTGCCCCTTCCAATTGCTACAATCAAAATATCAGCTGTCCTAGCCAATTGCTCCAAATTTTTTGTTCTAGAATGCGCAATGGTGACAGTTGCGTTCGCATCCAAAAGCATTTGAGCCATCGGTTTTCCAACAATGTTTGAGCGACCAATGACGAGTGCCGTTTTCCCCGATAAATCAACCTCATAAGCTCTCAACATTTCCATAATGCCAGCAGGAGTTGAGGGGATCATAACAGGATGACCGCTCCATAATTTCCCCATATTGGTTGGATGAAAGCCATCAACATCCTTATCAGGATCTATAGCCAATAGAACCTGCTCCTCATCAATATGATCTGGAAGAGGTAGTTGAACCAATATGCCATGCCATGCTGAATCGTTATTGTAGGTATCAATAATACCCAATAATTCTGTCTGTGTAACCGCTTCTGGTAAACGAATAATTTGGCTCCTAAATCCTGCCGCAAGAGCCGACCGCTCTTTATTTCGGACATAGACTTGACTAGCAGGGTTGTCACCCACTAAAATCACCACCAGTCCGGGCACAATGCCCTCTTTAGCTTTTAGCTTAGCTGTTTTTTCTGCCAATTCCAACTGCATTTTTTTAGCCAAACCCTTACCATCAATGATTGTTGCCATACAAACTCCTTAATCCTTGTTAACTCTATTATATCAGAAAATGAAGGGACTACCATACCAAGACCTTTATTTTTCTCCCCTAAATCCCCAACACCTAAAAAGCCCAATGAGTCATTTTTCTAAACGGCTTAACTCAAGAGAACGGTTCCCTCTAGTTGTCACCCTGAGGTCTGGTAGCTTCATTGCCAACCCTTACAATTTTGAATAAAAAAAGAAAGTCTCTGTCTTGACGCTTGTCAAGGCAAGAAGACATTCTTTTTTCCTACGCTACACCGAGGGCACTATTTCTTTTGCAGCCCTTGGTTTTATAAGACCTTACTCAAGAAGTCTTTGGTTCGTTTTTCCTGAGTCGCTTCAAAAATTTGATCTGGTGTGCCATCTTCAACAATAACACCTTCATCCATGAAAATGATACGGTCTGCCACTTCACGAGCAAATCCCATCTCATGCGTTACAATGACCATAGTCATCCCTGACTTGGCTAGATCTTGCATAACGGCAAGAACTTCTCCAACCATCTCAGGATCTAAAGCGGATGTGGGTTCATCAAAGAGGAGAACATCAGGATTCATTGCCAACCCTCTTGCAATGGCAATCCGCTGTTGTTGGCCGCCTGATAAACTTTGGGGATAGGCTTCTGCCTTATCTGGCAAACCGACTCTGTCTAGCAAGGCATAGGCAATTTTGTCGGCTTCTTCTTTAGCTATTTTTTTAGTCCTTCTTGGGGATAGGGTAATGTTTTCTAGGACAGTCATATTGGGAAAGAGATTGAATTGTTGAAAAACCATTCCCATCTTCTCTCTCATCTTGAATACATTATTCCTCTTATCGGTAATATCTACTCCTTCAAAAATAACCTGACCACCAGTTGCATCTTCTAGTAAATTCATGCTTCTAAGGAGAGTTGATTTTCCTGAACCTGATGGACCAATGATAACAACGACTTCTCCTTGATGAATGTCTAGGTTAATCCCTTTTAGGACATCATTTTTTCCAAAGGACTTATAAAGTTCCTTGATTTCAATCAGTTTTTGTGTCATCTTTGTCCTTCTCCTTTATTCATGTGGTTTTCAAAACGTTTCATCACAAGGTTTAAGACGCTTGTAATCATTAAATAGTAAGCTGCTGCTATGAGATAAGGAGGTAGGGGCTGATAGGTACTGCTTCCTACTGTCGTCGCACCATTCCAAAGTTCCATAACACCGATAGTTTGAAGGAGGGAACTGTCCTTGATAATGGTGATAAATTCATTCCCTAAGGCAGGCAGAATGTTTTTAACAGCTTGAGGCATGATAACATAACGCATAGTTGTTAGTGGACGCATCCCTAATGAATAGGACGCCTCCATTTGGCCATTAGGTACCGCATTGAGACCAGCTCGTACAATTTCTGAAATATAGGCTCCGCTATTCATAGAAAGAATGATAATCCCTGGAATGACTCGGGTCATGTCAAGCTTAATAGCACCCAATTCAATGATAGGCGCTGCCACACTCATCAAGGTAAAGGACACCATGATTTGAACCAACATCGGCGTCCCCCGAAAAACCCAAATATAGAGATCTGCCAAAGAGGATATAAGCCAATTTTTTGACCGTTGAGCAAAGGCTAAGATAACGCCTAGGATGGTCCCAAAGAAAACGACGCAGATGGAAATAAAAATAGTAACAAGAACCCCATAGTTAAAATAGGGCCAATAGTCTGACAAAATTGAAAAATTCATAGGTTGCTCCGTTCTTAAATTATAGATATTATACATTTTTTTGTATAAAAATGCAAGCCCTAACTCTTTAATGTCAACAAAAAGGCCCTAGGATAGGGCCACTGGCTTCTAAAGCCACCAATCTAGAGCCTGACAGACTACTGCTCCATCAACTAGAAGCAGAGTTCCTACTCGAAATCGTTTTGGAAAATGTTTTATCTCTTAGTAGAGCAATTCATAGATTTCCATTGCAATCAAGTCAATTGAATCGAAGGTAAAGGTTTCGTGGGCTTCTACATCACGCAAGGTGAAAAGAGCTCCATTTTCTTCGTCATAGCTATATGAAACTTCTGCCACAACGACACCATCACGTTCAAAATTACGTTTCAAATTACCTCCATCATTGGCCATCAATTCCAAACGATTAATAATTCTCACTAAATGTGATTCCATCTTGGTTCTCCTATCAATTATCTATATGGACTATTTTATCATAATTTATTGATATTGAGAGAGCAAAAGGGTCATTTTCTAGATTTTTATTGGCTTTTTAGGAAATATGAGGTGTTTTGGATGGGTTTGTGATTTTTTCGTTAAATGTTTCCGTCAAAATGTTTACTGCTTGATCAATGTCAGTCCGACTAATCGTTAAAGGCGGAAGCAGACGGATAACATCCTGACCAGCAGTCAGAACGATTAAGCCTTTTTCCCTAATTCGAGCAAGCAACTCAAGCACTTCTCCCTCTACTTCAATACCAAGCATCAGGCCCATCCCTCGAATTGACTTAACACAGCTTAACTCTAAGAGATGGTTTTCCAGCTCTTCCTTAAGATAGCGGGATTTTTCTTTAACCTCTTTTAAAAA
>DIXV01000002.1:11399-15442 GCA_002436115.1 Streptococcus sp. UBA6071
CTGGCTAGATGACTTCTCCCTAACATCGCTCCTACTGGTAGCCCATTAGCTAAGCCCTTAGCTAGAGTAATAATATCTGGAGAAATGCCGTACTGTTCAAAAGCATAAAGGCTGCCTGTTCGTCCCATGCCTGTCTGAACTTCATCAACGATAAGCAGGATCTTTTCAGACTGACAAAAACTTGCTAGTTCTTTTACAAAGTTCGGATCAGCAGGTCTGACCCCAGATTCGCCCTGAACCAATTCTAACATGACCGCTGCTGTCTGCTCACTAGCTAAGCGCTTAACGCTTTCCAAATCGTTAAAATCCGCATAAACAAAGCCTGACAGCATTTGACCAAAGCCCTGCTGTATCTTAGGCTGACCAGTTGCTGCCATAGCACCAAAAGTCCTACCATGAAAAGCATTCTTAAAGCTGATAATTTGGGATTTCCCTGTAGCCTTTCTAGCCAATTTGATAGCAGCTTCGTTACTTTCTGCACCACTATTACAAAAATAGGCTAGGTAGTCTTGCTGTCCAATTAAGAGAGCGGCTACTTCTTCTTGAAGGGGATTATTATAAAGATTGGGACTGTGCCAAATTTTCTCAACTTGCTTGGCTACTGCCTCTTGAACCCTCGGATGAAAGCCTAGATTGGTCACCCCTATACCGCTTGAAAAATCTAAGTAGGCCCGTCCTTCTTGGTCATAGAGGGTATTGCCCTTGGCTCTCACAAAACTGATTGGCGAGCGCTGATAATTTGAAAATAAATAGGTCATGAATCACTCCTTCTTCCAATTCTAGGCACCCTTTAAAATATGCGTGCCGCCTCGTAATGTCTTTCCAATGCAGACCCGTCCCACTCCAGCCAAGACGGCACTCGCTGCGCCATTAACCTTGGGAATCATGTTTCCAGTGATGATGCCAGCTTCGATTTTCTTAGGAATCTCTATCACCCTTATCTCAGGTAAAACCTCGCCAGACTCCTTGACTCCCGTAACATCTGTCAATAAAATCAGCTGTTCTGCCTGAAAAGTTATTGCCAGATGACTAGCCACATCGTCAGCATTGATATTCAACAATTGCCCATCTGCTGTAAACCCCAACGAAGGGATAACAGGGATCAAGCCTTCCTTTAGAATTTGCAGGACGTAATCCTGATTGACTTTCCTTACCTCGCCAACGTAACCATAGACCTCTTCTTCCAAATAATCTGCCTCTAGAACCCGATTGAGATTCTGATTGATCTGTAAAGCCTCTAAGCCTGATTGGTTTAAGGTTTTGGTTAACTTTGGTCCTACAACTTCTCGCAGTCCTTTCTCAACACAAGATATGGCAGCAGCAGATGTCACGCGCAACCCCTTGATTTTTTGAATCTCAATCTGACGTGCCGTCATGAGTTCATCAATGACATAACCACCACCATGCACAATAATGAGCTGCTTTCCTTCTTTATACCATTTTTTTAATGTCCCAATAAAGGATTGACTCATGTTTTGACTGGCCACACCACCTAGTTTGATAACAATTAAATCTTTCATTTTCACGTCCTATATAATGCATTTATCTTAACGTAGTCATAAGAGAGGTCACAGCCCCAAGCTCTCCCCACTCCTTGCCCTTGGTGCAAGTTAACCTTGATATTAATCTTGTCTTGACTTAGCTGTTCACGCATCTCTTCCTCGTCAAAGGAAACTGGAGATGATGCTTCCAAAACTGGCAAACCAGCCAAGCTAATAGCGATATTGGAAACATCTAGCGAAACACCTGCATTTCCAACTGCTGAAATCAAGCGCCCCCAATTAGGGTCCTCTCCAAATATTGCTGTTTTGACTAAACTTGAACCCACGATTTTCTTTGCGACCATTCGAGCATCCTGACTTGTTTTTGCCCCTTCAACTTCAACATCAATCAACTTAGTCGCCCCTTCGCCGTCTTTGGCAATTTTCTTTGCTAAGTCCGTCATAACATAGGCTAGCATACGGCTAAAGGTCTCAAATTCTGGGCTATTGGGTTGAATCTCTGGATTCTGTGTACAGCCATTTGATAAGAGAAGAACCATATCATTGGTTGAGGTATCTCCGTCTACAGTAATCTGATTAAAAGTTGTTTCCACTTGCTGGCTTAATGCTTCCTGTAGCAGTTGACTAGAAATAGTGGCATCACAGGTGATGAAGGCCAGCATGGTTGCCATATTGGGATGGATCATTCCTGACCCCTTGGCGACACCTGCCATCGTGACCTCATCCTTACCTATCTTATCCTTGACAACCACAGATTTGCTGATGGTATCTGTTGTCAAAATGGCTTGGGCAAAATCATCTGCATTGCCATTAACATAAATTTTAGACAAACCTTGTTTTACTTGTTTCATCGGCAACTGTTCACCAATAACACCTGTTGAGGCAACAGCAACCAAATCTGATGCAATCCCTAGCTTCTCAGCCGTCCAAGACTGCATCTTTTTAGCATTTGCCATTCCTTCTTTACCTGTACAGGAATTAGCGACTCCCGAGTTCACCACAACCGCTTGAAGTTTCTGACCTTTAGCGATAGCCTCCTTGGTGACCAATAAAGGAGGTGCAATCACCTTATTCGTCGTGTAAACACCCGCTACACTGGCTGGTACCTCCGATACAACCCAACCAAAGTCCAACTTCTTTTTTTTAAATCCGGCATGTAAGCCATCTGCCGAAAACCCCAAAGGGCTGGCAATATTTCCGTCAACAACCTTCATAATACTTCCTTTCAACTCTATCAGCTATCCTATAAGCTAGCTAATAATTGCCTTTTTCTTGCTGTGCCAGTCAGTTCTTTTTGCGTGTTTCGACAACTTATGTATTTCCTAGTTGTCGCCCATCAGCTGGCTTTCATTTCCATTTGTGAAGTCTCAGACATAGGTTGGTAATCCTATCAAACCAGTTGTCTCCTCAAAGCCATACATCAGATTAAGATTTTGAATAGCTTGTCCAGCCGCCCCTTTGATAAGATTATCTAAGACAGCTCCTACGGTGATAACTTCTGTTACCGGATTATAAACCCATCCTATATCAACAAAATTTGATCCAATTACTTGATGCAAGTCGGGTAGCCGACCGTCCTCCAAACGAATAAAGAATTTGTCTTTATAGGCTGATTGGAAAGCTGCTTTGATAGCCTCGCTGGTCTTTCCTGGCTTTAATTTCAGGTAAGAAGTGGCAACAATTCCTCGATTAATAGGCAAGAGAGAGGTCGAGAATTGGATATAAGGGACATCAGCATTGCGTTTTTTTAGATTTTGCATAATCTCTGGGATATGTTGGTGCTGATTAACTTTATAGGTCTGATAATTGTCATGAACCGTCGCAAAATGGCTGCTTTCTGCCAGCTTCTTTCCTGCTCCAGTCAAACCAGATTTGGCATCTACGATAATGGCTGTTTCATCAATAATATCTAAAAGAGGAAGAAGCGAAAGGGAAGTTGCGGTAGCATAGCAGCCTGGATTGGCAATAAAACGCTTCTCTTTCACATCAACCCACTCACTAAGACCGTAGGTAAAACAGGCTAACTCTTCCTTCTTAGCTGCTGTTTGCCCATACCACTTTTCATAAGTCTCCGCAGGAAGACGAAAGTCTCCAGATAAATCAATAACTGGAAAGTTCGCTGCGATAAAAGGTGCTGCTAAGCTCTTTGATAAACCGCTTGGTGTAGCAAAAAAAACTAAATCTGCCTGAGACATAATGACCTCCGCATCAAAATCCTTAATCACGAAATCATAAATCCCTCTTAGATGCGCAAAAAGATCTCCTATCTGCTTTCCTACAGATTGGCTAGCATGAATACTGACGACTTCAACGCCTTCATGCCCCTGCAATAAACGTAGCAACTCCAAACCACTATAGCCCGTCACTCCCACAATCGCAACCTTCATTTCGACCTCTCCTTTATTGGTAAGCTATATTTCCCTGTCAAGGTCATATACATTATGGCCTTAATGGAATGCAATCGGTTTTCAGCTTCTTGAAAAATAAGCGGTGCCTGTTTCTGAAAGACAGCGTCTGTGATTTCTAAGGCAGCCAACCCAT
>DIXV01000002.1:15615-20160 GCA_002436115.1 Streptococcus sp. UBA6071
GCCAACCCATATTTTTCATAAATGTCCTGACCAACTTTCGTCTGCCTATCATGGAAGGCAGGTAGGCAGTGCATGACAACAACATCAGGATTTTGGGTCATCTCCAATAAGTCTTGATTGACCTGATAAGGGAGGAGCAAGTCAATTCTGTCCTTGAAATCAATCTTTTCACCCATAGACACCCAAACGTCTGTATAGAGCATATCCACCCCTTTGACAGCCTGAATATCATCCGTAATTCTAATAGAGCCAGCTGTCTTTTGTGCTTTAGCAAGCGATACAATTTCAGGTTTCGGCTGGAGGTTTTTCGGAGAAATGATGCGCACATCAATCCCTAATATACTTGCGGTTATTAAGAGAGAGTTTGCAACATTATTTCGACCATCACCAAGATAAGCAAACTGTAAGCCTTCCAACTTCCCAAAATGTTCCTTCAACGTCATGAAATCGGCAATCATCTGAGTTGGGTGCCAAGTATCTGTTAGACCGTTCCAAACAGGGACACCTGCATGCGCCGCCAGTTGTTCAACATCTTCTTGTCTAAACCCACGGTATTCGATTCCATCAAACATAGACCCTAAAACTTTTGCTGTATCAACAACAGATTCCTTACTTCCTAATTGGATTTCTCCTCCTCCCATATAGGTTGCCTGCATGCCCAAGTCTTGAGCTGCAACAGTAAAGGCTGATCGTGTCCGAGTAGAAGCTTTTTCAAAGATAAGGGCGATATTCAAATCTTCTAAATATTTATGCGGGATTTTCTTTCTTTTTAAGTCTTTAAATGCTAAAGATAAATCGATGAGATCTTCTAATTCTTTTTTACTATAGTCTATTTCTTTAATAAAGGACTTTGCCATCTGTCACCTCTTTTTAGAATATTTATGCTATTATTGCATGAATATTCCATTTAGTCAAGCAAAATAAAAAACTTTTTCCTTGATTTTTGCCCTATAAGTGGTATAATAATGTCAGAAAGTTTGACCATATCTGACCTTAGATATCTTTCAATCCATGAAAAGAGGTAATCATATGCTTTGTCATAACTGTAAAATCAACGATGCCACCATTCATCTCTATAGCAATCTCAATGGTCGTAAGCAACAAGTAGACCTCTGTCAAAACTGCTATCAAATTATTAAGACAGATCCCAATAATCCTATCTCAGGGAACCTTTCTCAAATCAAAAACCAAACAAATAATCCCTTTGATAACTTCTTTGATGATTTAGGAAATTTCCAGCCCAATTATCGTCAACCTTCTAGCGAGGTACCACCGACAGATCCCGGAAAAATGGGAGGAAACCGTGGAAATCGTGGCGGTAACCAACAACCACCTAAAAAAGGCTTGTTGGAGGAATTCGGCATCAACATCACTGACATCGCTCGCCGTGGTGGGGTTGATCCTGTTATCGGGCGTGATGATGAAATTATTCGTGTCATTGAAATTCTTAATCGCAGAACCAAGAATAACCCCGTTCTCATCGGTGAACCAGGTGTCGGTAAAACCGCTGTAGTAGAAGGCTTGGCTCAAAAAATTGTTGACGGAAATGTGCCACAAAAACTCCAAAACAAACAGGTTATCCGACTAGATGTCGTTAGCTTGGTACAAGGCACTGGTATCCGTGGTCAATTTGAAGAACGGATGCAAAAACTCATGGAGGAAATCAGAAACCGCCAAGATGTTATTCTCTTCATTGACGAAATCCATGAAATTGTTGGAGCTGGCGCTGCTGGGGATGGCAATATGGATGCCGGAAATATCCTTAAACCTGCACTTGCTCGTGGAGAGCTCCAACTCGTTGGAGCAACAACTCTTAATGAATACCGCATCATCGAAAAAGATGCAGCCCTAGAACGTCGGATGCAGCCTGTTAAGGTAGAAGAACCTAGTGTTGAGGAGACCATCACTATCCTTAAAGGCATCCAAAAGAAATACGAAGACTACCACCATGTTCGTTACACGGATGATGCTATTGATGCTGCAGCAATCCTATCTAACCGTTATATCCAGGATCGGTTCTTACCTGATAAAGCCATTGATTTATTAGACGAAACAGGCTCCAAGATGAACCTTACCCTCAACTTCATTGATCCAAAAGATGTTGACCATCGTCTAGTCGAGGCAGAAAAATTAAAAGCTCAAGCAACCCGTGATGAAGACTATGAAAAAGCAGCTTACTTCCGCGATCAGATCGCTAAATACAAGGAAATGCAGCAGGCAGTTCTTGATGAGGAAAACACTCCTGTCATCAGTGAGCGAGAAATTGAAGCAATCGTTGAACGAAAAACCAATATACCTGTCGGTGAATTGAAAACCAAAGAACAAGAACAACTCATTAGCTTAGCTCCAGACCTAAAAGAACATATCATCGGACAGAATGAAGCTGTTGATAAAGTGGCTAAAGCTATCCGACGTAACCGTATCGGCTTAGGCTCTCCTAATCGTCCCATCGGCTCCTTTCTTTTTGTTGGCCCAACAGGTGTTGGTAAGACAGAGCTTTCCAAACAGCTAGCGATTGAACTCTTTGGTTCAGCTGACGCCATGATTCGTTTTGACATGTCAGAATATATGGAAAAACACAGCACCGCCAAATTAGTTGGCTCTCCTCCAGGCTATGTAGGCTATGATGAAGCTGGACAATTGACCGAAAAAGTACGACGAAACCCCTATTCCCTCATCTTACTAGATGAAGTTGAAAAAGCCCACCCTGATGTGATGCACATGTTTCTTCAGGTCTTGGATGATGGCCGCCTAACAGATGGCCATGGCCGTACCGTGAGTTTTAAGGATACCCTCATTATCATGACCTCTAATGCTGGAACAGGGAAAACGGAAGCCTCGGTTGGCTTCGGTGCCACTCGTGAAAACCGCACCAACTCTGTTCTCAATCAACTGGGGGATTTCTTCAGCCCTGAATTTATGAACCGATTTGATGGCATTATCGAATTCCAAGCTTTAAGCAAAAAAGACCTCCTCAAAATTGTTGACCTAATGTTAGAGGAAGTTAATAGCCGCTTAGCAACAAATGGAATTCAGCTCCATGTTACGGACAAGGTTAAGGAAAAACTCGTTGATTTGGGCTATGATCCTAAAATGGGAGCGCGACCTCTTCGTCGTACTATTCAAGAGTATATTGAAGATCCAATCACAGACTTCTACTTGGAAAATCCTGAGCAGAAAGATTTGAAAGCGGTCATGACCAGCAATGGAAAAATCCTAATTAAAATCGCTAAAAAAACTGAACAGAAAAAACTAGAAGAGTAAACGGCACTCTAAAACGTTACCCTCCAAAATAACTCATTAGAGTTTGAACTCTTTCACTTAGCGACCTTGACTAGCCTCTGAGTGAAGGAGTCTTCTTGACAAAAACAAGCCTATTTATTATGATAAATACATAAACAAAATAAAAGCAGGTACAATATGAGTATTCCAATCTTTGGTCAAAAAGACGAAGCCCTCACTTATAGCAGTCGTTATGGGGTTTATGCCGTTATTTCCGATAGCGATTTGAAACAGATTCTTTTGGTTCAAGCACCTAATGGCGCTTGGTTTCTCCCCGGAGGTGAAATCGAGGAAGGAGAGGATCATCAAACGGCTCTAGCTAGAGAACTCCTCGAAGAACTAGGTGTTACTGCTGAAATTGGAAACTATTATGGTCAGGCTGATGAATACTTTTACTCTAGTCATCGGGACAAACACTTTTACAATCCTGCCTACATTTATGAAGTGGTGAGCTTTGCGAAAAAGCACGAACCCTTGGAAGATTTTAACCAGATTGCTTGGTTTCCCGTTGAAGAGGCTCTTGAAAAGCTCAAACGGGGAAGCCACAAATGGGGAATTACGCAATGGAAAGCCCTCCATAAATAGTCAGGTTCCTTCTTTTGCTAAATCATGGTATAATAGGATAAGAGAGATCGTTGACCTGAAAAAGACCCGCACATTTTAAAGGAGAGGACATGAAAATTATTAACACCACCAATAGTCATGCTGAACTGGTAAATAACCAGTTAGCAAATACCGATGCCATCCTTGTTGAGACCTATTCTGCAGGTAATACAGATGTTATCTTTACTAAAGCTCCTAAGCATTATGAACTCCTCATTACTAACAACTATCGTGCCATAAGACAGGATGAAATTGAAAAAATCCGCTCTTTCTTCCTCAAACGAAAAATTGATACCAAAGCGATTGATCAACGAAACATTCAAACCCTAGTGTCACCGACCCTAATTGAGATGTCTATCCCTATTGGGAAAGCATAATAACCAAATCGCATATTGTATCTTCCAAAAATCCTTTCTCCCTTAGAAAGGGATTTGATTTATCAAGAAAGAGTATCGACGTATTTTCTGGCATTCAGTCAATACCTCATGCCTCCTGTACTATTGGTCTCGTATAGATATTGGTAATAGTATTAGATTAATGACAAAAACCTCAGAAAAAGCATGGCACTAAAATGCTGCTTTTCCTGAGGTCTTTTTTGATGCCCAGACATTTTACGATAAAAAAGACATTTGCTAGGGTGAAGACCGTTCTGTAGTCCCA
>DIXV01000002.1:20431-24695 GCA_002436115.1 Streptococcus sp. UBA6071
TCCTCAAATTCTACAAACAAGCTGGCTTATCAATAAAGGGTTAATAAACTGCGCCAGCTGCTTGGATAAAACGCTTAAATCCTGCCTGTCCAGCCTTATCTCGTTTATAAACACCTGCATCCTCTAGCACACGAGCAAAAATCTGACCGACAGCATCTCGAACTACCATTTCAACTGTCTCCGATGTCACATCTGGATTCTTACGCTTCAATTGTTCTGCCCAACTTTTATGGTAGCCTACGACAGCGTTAGACTGGCCCAAAATATATTTTTC
Source organism: Streptococcus sp. UBA6071 (assembly GCA_002436115.1). Classification (GTDB taxonomy): domain Bacteria; phylum Bacillota; class Bacilli; order Lactobacillales; family Streptococcaceae; genus Streptococcus. The sequence goes on from DIXV01000002.1 coordinate 20,706, forward strand.
GACCTCTTTCAATTCCTTTTTCAAGCGAGGTGGTAGTATGGCTAAGCCCATAACTTCTATAAGGCCAATGTTTTCCTTTTTAATATGTTGAACATCTGGGTGTGGATGGTAAATGCCATCTGGAAATGCCTCTGAAGTATGGTTATCTCGTAAGACCAGATCCAGTTCAAACACAGTCCCTTCTTTTCGAGCAATTGGAGTCACCGTATGATGGGCTTCCTCACCTGTATAAGCCAGAATATCTAAGATTTCGTCAGAATACTTTCGCCAAACACAGCGAATATGCTCGGCCAACTTCACCAGACGAGACTTGTTCTCAGACTGTAATCGGATAACTGACATGGGCCATTTTACAATGCCTGCACGAATATCCTCGAAGCCCTTGAAGGAAAAAGTCTTTTCTAGCTCTGCTTTTTCCATAGGAAACGTATGGCGACCACCCTGATAGTGGTTATGCGTCAAGATGGAACCACCGACAATTGGCAGATCCGAGTTTGAGCCTGCAAAATAGCCTGGAAAAATGTCCACAATATCAAGGAGCTGTTGAAAGCTGTCCTTGGTGATAAGCATAGGCACATGCTCCACATTTAGAAAAATGCAATGCTCATTAAAGTAGGCATAAGGAGAATATTGAAATCCCCATGTTTCATCACCTAAGGGCATGCGGATAATGCGATGATTGGCACGCGCTGGAAAATCTAAGCGCCCCTGATAGCCTTCATTCTCCATACAAAGTTGACATTTAGGATAGCTTGAAGCCTTGAGGAGTTTCGCTGCTGCAATAGCTTTAGGATCCTTTTCTGGCTTGGATAGATTGATCGTGATTTGAAGACTGCCATACTCTGTTTCAACTTCATAGGCACTATTTTTGGCAATAGCGGCCAATTTGATGTAGTCGTTTTCCTTAGAGGCAGTGTAAAAATCAGCAATGGCTTTTTGAGGACTGTCTGCATAAGTTTCCCAAAATCGTTTATTGATGACACTGGGAATGGGAGTGATCAGATTCATCAGTTCCGCACCTAAGCAATCCCTTTCTTCAAAAAGAGTCCCACATTTCCCATTTTTTACCGCCAGATCAAGTAAGTCATCCTTAAGGGCAATTATCGTTTCAGAAGAAGAGCTCTCCTCCAATCCCTCTTCTCCAACCAAAGCCATAATACGGTTGCGGAGATAGGGCGTGTCTTCTTCGCTATAATCACTATGGACAATGACTGCTGCTACAAATTTTTCTAGTAATGTTTTCATCTCTTTCACCTTCTGATTGAACAAACCAGCATTTGATCAGATAGTCCCTCTATTATCGTGATAGAACACGAGACCCTCCAGAAATTTCTGCAATATAGAAGCTCGGCGCATAACCAATCCTTCTACTGTACTGCTGACCGACATTTTCAATAAAAGCCTCGACCTTATCTTTGCGGACGATGGCAATCCCACAACCACCAAAACCTGCACCTGTCATACGGGCACCAAGCACTCCTTCTTGTTCCCAAGCTGTGTGTACCAAGGTATCCAATTCAAGACCAGTTACCTCATAGTCATGTTCTAGGGATACATGCGAAGCGTTAATAAGGCGACCAAAGTGGTCTAAATTTCCTGCCTGTAAGGCCTTTAGGGCCGCTAAGGTCCGCTCATTTTCCAGCACCGCATGACGGGCACGTTTGAGTCGATTAGCATCTTTAATCAAATAAGCATAGGCATCAAACTCTTGGCTGGTCAATTGCCCCAAACTTTCAATGGACAGGACAGTATTTAATTCTTCAAGAGCTTTTTCACATTCTGCTCGACGTTCATTGTACTTAGAATCTGCCAATTCACGGCGTTTGTTGGTATTCATGATAACAATGACATGTTCCTTTAAATCAAGCGGAACTAACTCATAAGCCAATGTATTGGTATCAAGATAAATGGCGCAGTTATCTGCCCCCATACCAATGGCAAATTGGTCCATGATACCAGAGTTGACGCCAATAAATTGATTTTCAGTCAATTTACCGATGGTCACTAAGTCCAGACGATCAAGCGTCAAATCATAAAGTTCCTCTGCCATGATTCCAATCAGCAATTCTAAAGAAGCTGATGAGGATAGCCCCGAACCATTTGGAATATTACCATAAATGTAAATATCGCATCCAGTAGCGATCTCATGTCCTGCTTCTTTTAAAAATAGGAAGATACCCTTTGGGTAATTAGCCCAATTATCCGCTTTTTCAAAAACCAGATTATCAAGTTCAACCTCAATAATCCCTAAATCTTGAAAATTTCCAGAGTAAAAACGCAGGGTTTTATCCTCACGCTTCCGAGCAGCACCATAGGTACCTAGCGTAATAGCTGCTGGAAAAACATGCCCACCATTATAGTCGGTATGCTCGCCAATCAGGTTAATCCTTCCCGGTGAAAAGAATGTCGCGTCGGCTTCCGTCCCAAAAACCTCGCTAAAAGCGTGTCTGAGTTCCTTCGTGTTCATAAGGCAGTTCTCCTTTATTGCGTTTATATCTGGACAGCTGGCTTGTATGATGGCTCTGATTTCAACCGCAACAAAGATAGGCTGCCTCTTCTATTTCTTTTATTTTATACTTCATTAGTAAAAATGTCAATTGTTTTTAGTAAAGTTTAGTAAATATTTATCGAAATAAAGTAACGGATTTTACGTATTTATGTTATAATAAGTCTTAATAGCTAGAAGAGGTTTCGTTTACAAACTACCCTATCAGCATCCTCGGACCAGAATTTACCTAAGGAGATGACTCTCATGGCAACCCTAAAAGATATTGCAGATCTTGCTCAGGTTTCACCTGCTACAGTCTCACGCGTTCTCAACAAAGACCAAAACCTATCTGTCGGCGAAGAAACTCGCCAAAAAATTCTTACGATTGCAGAAGAATTGCACTATACCAAGCACCTTCAAAGCAAGACAAACCAACAAGTAAAAAAGACAATCGCCATTGTCCAGTGGTATAGCCAGCAAGAGGAACTCAACGACCTCTACTACTATTCCATTCGCATCGGCTTAGAAAAGCGAGCACAAGAGCTAGGCTACAACATTTTACGGTTCTTCAATACAGACCATTATACAAACACTGAAGATGTTCTTGGTGTTATTGCCATCGGTAAGTTTAGCAGAGAACAGATTCATGGGCTGGAAAAAATCAGCCCGCACCTTATTTTTGTTGATAGTGACACCCTCAACTATGGACACTCTTGTGTCACAACGGATTTTACACATGCCGTCATTCGTGTTATTGATTATTTTCTGGAAAATGGACACCGTTCTATAGGCATGCTGGCTGGTGAAGAGAGGACCACTGATGGTCAGACAGGTTTGATTGATCAGCGTTTCCGTACCTTCAAAAATTACACCAGCGAATTGGGGCTCTATCATCCTCAACATATCTATGTCGGCCCCTTCTCTAGTCAAGCAGGATACCAATTGATGACACAAGCTATCACAGAATTAGGAGATAAGTTGCCCAAGGCATTTTTTATCGCCAACGATACCTTGGCTGTAGGTGCCTTAAAAGCACTACAAGAAAAAAATATCCCTGTTCCAAACCGTGTTAGCCTTATCTCCTTTAATGATACACCTATCACCAAGCAAGTTTTTCCATCCCTATCTAGTGTCACTGTCTATACTGAAGAAATGGGGAAAAGCGCGGTAGACATGCTGACTCAAAGTCTGATTCCATCAAGTAAGCAAATCCCGAGAATGCTAACACTTGCTACCACATTAACCCTTAGAGAGAGTAGCCTACCACCCAAAGACTAAGAGTCTTGAAAAGTTCTGAACGCATCACCCGCCAGCGCCTAAAGACGCTGGCGTTCACTTTGTTCTAGCCTCACTGTTCTGGACCCGTTACTAGCCTCTCAAGGAGGTGTCTGGACTGCTTCCCCTTATCCCTAAAGAGAGCTTCCTATTCTTTCATGCTCAACTTGTCTAGCACCATGTCATGTTTTCGTGTTCTTGGATCTATTTTTTATCGTGGCTTCATC
>DIXV01000119.1:0-294 GCA_002436115.1 Streptococcus sp. UBA6071
AAAAAAGGGGGCGCCAATGTATCCTTAAGTTCGAAAGCCTGACCATCCTCAAAATGAGACACTTGGGTCAACCCCAATATGGCTTGCCCTGCTTCAAGTTTTAAATACTCGGTCACTTTTTCTGTGGCCAGTCTAGCATAGACCGTTTGCTGGCTCTTTCCAATTTTAAAGCCATGTGCGGTTAGGGTCTGGAAAAAGTGTTGTGCCACATCTTCTCGGTCAAAATCCGCAATAAATTTCTTAGGAATAACAGCGACCTCATAGACGACAGGTACATCATCAGCATACCGCACC
>DIXV01000119.1:514-970 GCA_002436115.1 Streptococcus sp. UBA6071
AGCATACCGCACCCGCTCCATTTTAACGACCAATTCCGAAGACCTCAAATTCAGGTGGGCACATTCTTTTGTCGTGGGTTTGGTTTCTATGTAAGAAATCAACTGGGTGGAGGGGACCTTGCCTTGCGATTTGATAATCTCTGTAAAGGATGTGGTGACGCGCATTTTCTCCTGAATACGCGTGCTCATGACATAAGTGCCTGAACCCGTCTTTCGAGACAAAATCCCTTCTTCGACAAGCAAGGTGATGGCTTGACGTAAGGTCATTCGACTAACACCAAAATGGTCAGCCCAATCCCGTTCACTTGGTAGGCGCTGGCCGATCTTCCAAATCCCTTGGTCAATTTCTTCCTTGATATGGTTATGAATCTTCATATAAGCTGCTTGCATGGTCTTCTCCTCCCCACTATCTTATCAGAAATCGCAAAATATCTCAATACGCTCAAAATAAAGCTG
>DIXV01000119.1:1165-4530 GCA_002436115.1 Streptococcus sp. UBA6071
CAAAATATCTCAATACACTCAAAATAAAGCTGTCAAAAACCTCCTTTTATGTTAAAATATAAAGCAAGAGTGTTGTCTCGACACCATGTATTTGGGAAAAATCGTGATGAGCAGACTTGAATCATCTCGGTGTGCCACCACTTCTCATTGAAAGGAAATTTATGACTAACATCACTACAGACTTTAAGGCATTAGAGAAAATCATCGTCCTTGACTACGGAAGCCAATACAATCAGCTGATCACTCGCCGCATTCGTGAAATCGGCGTTTTCTCTGAACTCAAAAGTCACAAGTTGACTGCTGCGGATATACGTGAACTTAACCCCATCGGCATTATCTTATCAGGTGGCCCTAACTCTGTTTACGACACGAATGCGTTTGGTATTGATGAGGCCATTTTCGATTTAAATATCCCTATTTTGGGGATTTGCTATGGAATGCAACTTCTCACCCATCATTTAGGCGGTAAGGTGGTTCCTGCGACGCATGCTGGAAATCGTGAATATGGTCAATCTCAACTGACCCACACCAAAACCTCACGTCTCTTTTCGGACACCCCCGAAGAACAAGTTGTCCTTATGAGTCATGGTGATGCTGTCACAGAGATTCCTCAAGGGTTCATCCGAACCGGTCAGTCTTCGGATTGTCCTTTTGCAGCTATTGAAAATAGTGAGCGCAACTTCTACGGTATCCAATTTCACCCAGAAGTTCAGCATTCTGAATACGGCAATGATATCCTACGCAACTTTGCCCTTAATATCTGCGGTGCCAAATCGGAATGGACCATGGATAATTTCATTGATTTGGAAATTGCCAAAATCCAAAAGCAAGTCGGTGATAAGAAGGTTCTTCTCGGTCTTTCAGGCGGTGTGGACTCCTCTGTTGTGGGTGTCCTCCTTCAAAAAGCTATCGGCGATCAATTAACCTGTATCTTCGTAGATCATGGCCTTTTGCGAAAAGGCGAAGCTGAGCAAGTTATGGACATGCTAGGTGGAAAATTCGGTCTACAAATCATTAAAGTTGACGCTGCCAAACGCTTCCTCGATCTTCTTTCAGGTGTTTCTGACCCCGAGAAAAAACGCAAAATCATTGGCAATGAATTCATCGAAGTCTTTAACGACGAAGCCAGCAAACTAAAGGGTGTTGATTTTCTGGCGCAAGGGACACTTTACACTGATATCATCGAATCTGGAACCGACACTGCTCAAACGATCAAATCACATCACAATGTCGGCGGATTACCAGAAGATATGCAATTTGAACTCATCGAACCTCTCGATACACTGTTCAAAGATGAAGTCCGCGCCTTAGGAATAGCACTCGGTATGCCAGATCAAATCGTCTGGCGACAACCCTTCCCAGGGCCAGGGCTTGCCATCCGAATTATGGGCGAAATCACTGCTGAAAAATTGGAGACCGTTCGTGAGTCAGATGCCATTCTCCGTGAAGAAATTATAAAAGCTGGCCTTGATCGTGATGTCTGGCAATACTTTACCGTCAACACGGGTGTCCGATCTGTTGGCGTTATGGGAGATGGGCGTACCTACGACTACACCATCGCTCTACGTGCCATCACATCAGTAGATGGCATGACAGCTGATTTTGCACGTCTTCCTTGGGAAGTTCTCCAAAAAATCTCTGTTCGTATTGTTAATGAAGTAGATCATGTCAACCGCATTGTCTATGATATCACCAGCAAACCACCCGCAACTGTGGAGTGGGAATAATACTTTTGCTAAGAATCCTTAATTTAACTGCATTTTAAGGACTATATTACAGTGTTAAAATGAGATAAATACTTTTGAATTGTCTCCAAAAAAAGAAGTCCAATTTGATTTTGGACTTCTTTTTAATTCATAATATTACTGGTTAGAATTTGATTTGTGATCATCAATTTCTTTTTTAGCTTCTGTTACTGCTGTTTTTGCAACTTTTGTAGCTACATTTGCAGTTGCTTTCCCAATGGTTACACCTTTTTCAGCTACTTTCATTAGATCTTCTTTGTTAATACTTAGACCGCTTTCTTTGAAAAGCATGATACTTGCAAAGATATTTACTATCGCACAGAGATAATAGAGAATACCTCCAAAACCTAGACTACCAGAACTACCCAAGAGTTCCTCCGTAATTGCTAAATGAACAAAAATAGCATATATACTTAACAGAACGCTGATTACTGATTTTATTCTACCAAAGATGATAGATTTGTTACCTGTAACCGCTAATAATAGCATAATGGTAAACGCACCATACCATAAAAGAAATAATATTAATACCGAAGGAACATCTAGGTAACTAACCACTTCTTGACTTATTGGGGCGAGAGAACGGTTCCCGCCTGAAACAACAGGTAGTAAAAATGTAATAAGTCCTACAAGACTTGCTCCAGTTGCAATTTTTTTATAATTCATAATCATCTCCTTTTATTCTTCTGTAACATTTTTAGTATCCAAAGTATCTAAGCCTAGATTCACAGAATTATCCAGCGACGTTGTTATAAAAAATGATGAACCAATTTTATATCCCTGGTAGGTTTGCTTATAAATATCACCTTGGACTTGAAATTCAACTTCATAATAATCTTCAGATAGTTTTGAGAAAAGCGAATGAATATTATAGTCGTCAGGACTGTCACTCATATAATGAAATTTAAAGGCTCTAGGCAATAGGATTTCTTCGCTTGCAACGTTATTTCCTGAAGAATCAGTTTTAACTGTTGATTTAATTACATAGTTAGAATATAGAGCTCTTACATCTTTATATTCTAATTTTTCAAACTCAGATATTCGTTGTTGATAAAGTTTAATCTGCTCAGTCCTATAATCAATCCCCGTTTTGTGAGTACTTGAAGCATTCTGACTTTCTTCATCATATTGAAGTTCTTTGATTTCATCTTCAGTTCTTGCAATGTGTGAATTAATAGAGCCTATCACATCTTCAACTTCTTTGTCAAAATATTTTTTGTCCATTTGCTTTATAAGGTCGATAACTTCCTTATCGTTTTTATCCTTAAAGTCTGTTAACTTAGCTTCAAACGCATGAAACACATCTGCTTTGCCATTTTTTATAATAAACACTCTGTCAACACGATCATCTTTTGAAATCTCACCATCATCATTACTATCATATACTTTAAACCAAATTCGCTCTTTATTCTCATTGGCTAATTTCATGAAGCCAACTGTTTTAACATCTTCAACACTTTGAACTTGATTTGAAGCTGATTGACTTGACAAGCAACCTACCAATACAGTAGTTGCTAAAATTCCTGTAGTAAGTAGTGGGATTAATCGTCTTGTTTTCATATAAACTCCTTTTTTATTTGAGATATTGGGCATATACTTCCTCCTTTTATAGGCTATTAT
>DIXV01000119.1:4775-5029 GCA_002436115.1 Streptococcus sp. UBA6071
TTTTTTTGTTTGAAACGTGGTTATTTTATACTTTAATTACCTGTATCATTGATTTATAGATGAGGTATTATATGAAATCAATCCAATTACAAAATTATGTAGGACGTAGAATTCGTCTAATTCGAAAAGAAAAAGGGCTAAGTCAACAACAGTTAAGTGAAAAAGCTGGTGTCGGTATTGACTATATCTCAAATCTTGAGACCAAAGGCTCTAATATCAAAATCGACACACTTGAAAAAATCATAATAGCTTTA
>DIXV01000121.1:0-2299 GCA_002436115.1 Streptococcus sp. UBA6071
TCTCGCTTTGTGGGTGCAGTGCCAGGTATACTAAAGTTTTTATATTAGAATGGAAGTATCTCCTTGCCGTTTCGGTTCTTGGACTGCTGGGGGACTTATGGTATAATAAAGGTATGAAAGAACGAATGATAGAATTAACAGATCAGCTCAATACTTATGCGACTGCTTACTACACCCAAGACAGTCCTATAGTATCGGATGAAGAGTATGATCGGCTTTATCGAGAGTTGGTAGCGCTAGAGGAGCAGTTTCCAGAGGCAGTTTCTCAAAATAGTCCAACTCGTCGTGTAGGAGGACAGGTCTTATCTGGCTTTGAGAAATACCAGCATGCTTACCAATTGTATAGTTTGCAGGACGCTTTTTCAAAAGAGGAGCTAGATGCGTTTGACCAGAGAATCCGAAAATCTTTTTCAGAAATTACCTATCTGTGTGAACTTAAGATTGATGGCTTATCTATCTCTCTAACCTATATCAATGGGGAATTTGTTGTTGGGGCAACACGAGGAGATGGCCGTGTCGGAGAGAATATTACTGAAAACCTCAAGCAGGTTTTTGATATCCCCCTTCGTTTGTCAGAGCCTGTTGATTTAACTGTTCGGGGCGAGTGTTATATGCCTCGTCAATCGTTTGAGCGGGTGAATAGACAAAGGCAAGAAGCGGGAGAGGTGGCGTTTGCTAACCCACGTAATGCGGCAGCAGGAACCTTGAGACAATTAGATACTACTGTTGTTGCTAAGCGGGGGTTGGCTAGTTTTCTTTATCAAGAGGCCAGCCCGACCGAGGCTAGCAGTCAGGAAGAGGTTCTGACTAAACTTAAAAAACTCGGTTTTTCTACTAATTCAGACTACTTCCTTGCAAGGAATATGGAGGAAGTATGGGAGTTCATTAGTCGAATTGAAGCTAAACGGCATGAGTTACCTTATGCAATTGATGGCATTGTCATCAAGGTAAATGCCCTAAAAATGCAAGAAGCGCTGGGCTTTACCATCAAAGCTCCTCGTTGGGCTGTTGCCTACAAGTTTAAGGCCGAGGAGAAAGAAGCTGAAATCTTATCTGTTGATTGGACAGTGGGACGAACTGGAGTTGTGACACCGACAGCTAATTTGACTCCTGTTCAGTTGGCAGGGACAACTGTTAGACGAGCGACCCTCCATAATGTCGATTACATTGAGGAAAAAGATATCCGCATCGGTGATACGGTTGTCGTTTATAAAGCGGGAGACATTATTCCTGCCGTTCTCAATGTTGTGCTAAAAAGAAGAACAAATCAGGAGCGTCTGCCTATTCCAGAGGTTTGTCCCTCCTGTGATACCAAGCTACAACATTATACTGATGAGGTAGCCCTTCGCTGTGTTAATCCTCTCTGCCCTGCACAACTCAAAGAAAAGCTGGCCCATTTTGCAAGTCGAGAGGCGATGAATATCACAGGTTTAGGGGCTTCTATGGTAGAGAAACTTTATGAGGCGAATTTCGTACATGATGTCGCCGACCTCTATCGTTTAGGCTTGGATGATTTACAGACCCTACCAAATGTTAAGGACAAACTGGCTAATAAGTTGGTAGATGCCATTGCGGCTTCCAAAGAGAATTCTGCTGAACGCTTACTTTTTGGACTCGGTATTCGACATGTCGGGAGTAAAGCAGCCAAGCTCTTACTGGAAAAATTTGCAGACCTTCCCAGTCTTACTCTAGCAAAAGAGGAAGAAATTGTAAGTATTGATGGCTTGGGTTCTGTTATTGCCCAGAGTTTAGTGACTTATTTCGCAACAGAGGGAGCCCGAACACTTTTAAGAGAATTGAGAGAGGTCGGTGTTAACCTATCTTATAAAAATCAAAATGGTAGTGTGAGCAAGGTTTTATCGGGCAAAACAGTCGTCCTAACTGGAAAATTGCAGCACTTAAAACGTGGTCAAGCAAAACAAAAGTTAGAAGCTCTGGGTGCTAATGTGGTCGGTTCCGTCTCCAAGAAAACAGATATCCTAGTGGTTGGGTTAGATGCAGGGAGCAAATTGACCAAGGCTGAGGAGTTAGGTGTAGAGATTCGAAACGAAGCTTGGTTAGAGAGTCTCTGAGAATAAGCAAAGATAGTAAGAGTGATGAAAAAAAAACAATTGAAGGCACGGCTGATTTACAATCCGACATCGGGTCAAGGAATGATAAAGAGAAATGTTGCAGAAGTTTTAGATATTTTGGAAGGCTATGGTTATGAAACGTCGGCTTTTCAGACAACCTCTGCAAAAGATTCTGCTAAAAATGAAGCGAGAAGAGCAGCTAAGGCTGGCTTTGACCTCTTGATTGC
>DIXV01000121.1:2566-3387 GCA_002436115.1 Streptococcus sp. UBA6071
TAAGCGTCCTAAAATGGCTATCATTCCAACAGGAACAACGAACGATTATGCAAGAGCTCTTAAAATTCCAAGAGGAAACCCTATAGAAGCAGCAAAAGTTATCGGCAAGCGGCAAACCATTGCGATGGACATCGGAATGACACGTGAAGACACTTATTTTATCAATATTGCTGCTGCAGGAACCTTGACTGAGCTTACCTATAGTGTCCCTAGTCAACTCAAGACCATCTTTGGCTATCTAGCCTATGTTGCTAAGGGGGTGGAATTACTGCCTCAAATCCAGTTGACTCGCGTTCGGATTAGTCATGACAAGGGTATCTTTGAAGGAAAAGTATCCATGATTTTTGCAGCTCTTACCAATTCTATTGGGGGGTTTGAACAGATTGCTCCTGATGCCAAACTAGATGATGGGAAGTTTACCCTCATTATGGTCAAAACCAGTAACCTCTTTGAACTCATTGACTTAATTCGGCTAGTGATTCTAGGAGGGGGGAAACATATCGAGCATAAGCGAGTGATTTACCTAAAAACCAGTTATGTCAAGATTGAACCTCAGGAAACCCCACGGGGACGCCCTATGATGATAAATCTGGATGGGGAATACGGGGGAGATGCTCCAATTGAATTGCGAAATCTTAAGAATCATATCACCTTTTTTGGAGACACAGATGAAATTTCTGGCCATGCTTTGGCACAGGGGCCACGTGAATATGAAGTCGAAGAAATTACCAAAAAATTTGTTAAAGAGGCAGAAGGATTGGAAGAAGTTAATTGAGATGAGAAAAAGGAGTCTGGGGATAGACTGTCAGGGTTGACAGTCG
>DIXV01000121.1:3529-6651 GCA_002436115.1 Streptococcus sp. UBA6071
GTTGGAAGAAGTTAATTGAGAAGAGAAAAAGGAGTCTGGGGATAGGCTGTCAGGGTTGATAGTCTTAGCCAGCTTTTTTTGTATATCCTGAGTGACAAGGGGCCATTTTCTATGCAGAAATCAAAAAAAGATTGGTCTAGACAATCTGAGAAGGCTTTCTTATCAGCAAAAAGGTGGTCCAAAAAAGTGAATAAAAAACGGTCTTTTTATTGACAAAGACTAAAAATAGGACTACACTAAGATAGTAATTTTTTTATCGGAGGAACAAAAAATGAACTTGGGTATTCTTGCGCTTGGGCTAGCTACCTTGGGTGTCGGTATCGGTATCGGAACCATGGTTAGCCGATTTTTCACTGCTGCAGCTCGTCAGCCAGAGATGTATAACAAGTTATTGACCACGCTTTTCATTGGGGTTGCTTTTATTGAAGGAAGCTATTTCATCACTTTAGCCATGGCTTTTGTTTTATCTTAAGCTACTCGTCTTTAACACGAAGGAGGAGAAAGTGATTTGAAAACAACTGAAACACCAACCTTAGAGCTTGGACCCATTACTTTTGATTTAACAGTTCTCGCTATGTCGCTCTTAACTATTGTTCTCGCTTTTGCCTTAGTTTGGTGGGCTAGTCGTGGAATGACTATTAAACCTAAGGGCAAGCAGAATGTCCTTGAGTGGACTTACGATTTGATCCAGGGTATTATTGGCCCTAATCTGGGGGAAGCTAAGGTAAAAAAATACTCACTCTTTTACTTTACCCTATTTTCTTTTTTACTCTTAGCTAATAACTTAGGGCTGGTAACCAAAATTGAGTCAGTAGAGGAAATCAGCTACTGGATGTCACCGACAGCTAATATTTACTATGCGATGGGACTTTCCTTGATGATTTCACTATATAATAACTACCAATCTTTAAAAACCAATGGTCTTAAAGGTTTTTTAAAGGAATTTGTCACTCCACCTGCGATGACCTTCTTTAATATCCTAGAAGAATTCACTAACTTTTTATCTTTGGGCCTGCGTTTGTTTGGTAATATCTATGCAGGTGAGATTGTTATTGGTTTGATTCTTAACCTGACCTATGTCAATGCACTTACAGGGCCTTTTGGTTTTATTTTGAGTCTTGTTTGGCTTGGTTTTTCAGTCTTTATTTCGTGCTTGCAAGCCTATGTTTTTGTTCTTTTAGCATCGATGTATTTAGGCAAAAAAATTAAACACGAGAAGTAGTTATAGATGAAGGAGTAAGAAAGTTATGTCAGTATTTTTAGCTTCACATGCAGGAAGCGAGCTAGGCAAGGTATTTGGAAATATCATTATTGTGACGGGATCCTTCATCCTCCTTTTTGTCTTGATTAGAATTTTTGCTTGGGACAAGATTACAGGAATCTTTGAAAAACGTGCCCAATATATCAATGAAGAAATTGAAAGAGCAGAAAAAGCCAAGATAGACGCAGAAGCGCTGGTTGCTAAGCGACAAAAAGAATTAGACAATGTCCGTAAAGAAGCTGATAGTATTTTGCTAGAAGCTAAGAAAACTGGAGATGCTATGAAACAGCGGCTATTGGCTGAGGCTGAAAAGCAAGTAGAGGCCCTGAAGGAAAAAGCAGTGCACGATACCGCACGCCATAAGGCAGAAGCTTTGGCATCTATGAAAGATGATGTTTCTACGATGTCCTTAGACCTCGCCCAGCAGATCTTAATGAAGGAATTGGACCCTCATGCCCAAAGTCAACTGATTGACCGTTATCTCGAAAAATTAGGAGAATAAGATGGATGCAACTAAGCAAGAACTTATAGACACCTATTCCCGAAAACTAGTAGATGACGCACGATCAAATGGGGACTTGACTTCTCTTTTTGACGAGGTGCATCAGGTTTTAACGGTCTTTGATCAGCAACATCTGGAGACCTTTTTTAGAAATACAACTATTGATGATGAGACAAAAGCGACGATTTTGAGTCTTTTCCAAAAGGAAGTGTCGCCAACACTCAAGACGTTTTTTGACCAGATACTCTTGAGAAGAGATTATCCATTAGTTTACCCAGCATTGGCTGAAGTGATTCACTATTCACAAGCTGCTATGGGTGAATATGACATGAGGGTAACCACTGCTGTTCCCTTATTGGCTAGCCAAAGGTTACGGCTGATTGAAAAAACGGAAACACTACTAGGATTGAAGGTACGCCAGCTGATTGAAGCAGTTGACCCAGAGATTTTGGGAGGTTTTATTATAGAAGCCAATCATAAGGTGATTGATGCCAGTGTACGACATCAACTGCAACAGATCAAAAATGAAATAAAATAGGGAGTGATGTTCTTTTGGTACTTAACACACAAGAAATTTCTGCTCTAATCAAGCAACAATTAGATAAATTTAAACCAACCTTTAATGTAACCGAAACAGGTATCGTGACCTATGTAGGAGATGGCATTGCACGTGCTAAGGGGTTGGAAAATGTGATGAGTGGTGAGCTTCTCAGCTTTCCAGATGGTGTCTTTGGTATGGCACAAAATCTGGAAAAAAATGATATCGGCATCATTATTCTGGGTGACTTTTCAAGCATCTGTGAAGGGGATATTGTTACTCGAACGGGTAAGATTATGGAAGTTCCTGTAGGTGATGACTTGATTGGACGCGTGGTTAACTCATTAGGACAAGCTGTTGATGGAATGGGACCGATAAAATCCAAGAAAAGACGTCCCGTTGAATCAGTTGCGCCAGGTGTTATGCAGCGTAAGTCGGTAAACGAACCCCTGCAAACAGGCATTAAGGCCATTGATGCCTTAGTACCAATTGGACGAGGACAGAGGGAACTCATCATTGGCGATCGTCAGACAGGTAAGACGTCTATAGCGATTGATGCCATCCTCAACCAAAAAGGACAAGATATTATCTGCATCTATGTTGCCATTGGTCAAAAAGAATCAACGGTGCGAACGCAGGTAGAAACGTTGCGCCGTTTCGGAGCACTAGATTATACTATTGTCGTAACAGCTTCAGCCTCTCATCCGTCACCTCTGCTCTTTTTAGCACCTTATACGGGTGTTGCCATAGCAGAGGAGTTTATGTATCAAGGTAGACATGTCCTCATTGTTTATGATGATTTATCCAAACAGGCGGTAGCG
>DIXV01000121.1:6819-12470 GCA_002436115.1 Streptococcus sp. UBA6071
CCAAACAGGCGGTAGCGTACCGCGAACTTTCCTTATTGTTACGTCGCCCACCGGGCCGTGAAGCCTATCCAGGAGATGTCTTTTATCTGCATAGTCGCCTTTTAGAACGGTCTGCTAAAGTATCCGATGAATTGGGTGGTGGCTCAATCACAGCCTTACCATTCATTGAAACTCAGGCGGGGGATATTTCTGCCTATATTGCGACCAATGTGATTTCGATTACAGATGGGCAAATTTTCCTCAAGGATAGCCTCTTCAACTCGGGGGTACGTCCTGCTTTGGATGCAGGTTCATCTGTTTCTCGAGTCGGAGGTTCCGCTCAAATCAAGGCTATGAAAAAGGTAGCCGGAACCTTACGGATTGACTTAGCCTCTTATCGTGAGTTAGAAGCATTTACTCAATTTGGTTCCGATTTAGATGCGGCGACACAATCAAAACTCAATCGGGGGCGTCGGACAGTGGAAGTCTTGAAACAGCCCTTGCACCAGCCTTTGGCGGTAGAAAAGCAAGTTTTAATTCTTTATGCTTTGACCCACGGCTTTTTAGACTCCGTACCCGTTGATGATATCTTAGCCTTTGAGCAAGCCCTTTACGATTACTTTGATTTGCATCATGATGATTTGTTGTCGCACATTCGGACGACAAAAGATCTACCTGATGAGGCACTCATGGATGCAGCTATTCGGCGTTTTAAGGAAGTTGCTACCTACAAATAATAAAGGGGAGGAAAACGATGGTAAATTCTCTCAATGACATCAAAACACGAATTGCAACGACAAAGAAGACTAGTCATATCACTAATGCTATGCAGATGGTAGCTGTGTCAAGGCTAGCGCGTTCTGAGGTACATGCAAAATCGTTTCAAATCTATACGCAAAAAATTCGTCAGATTACGACAGATCTGATGCGGGCAGAATTGATTAAAGGCTCAACCAATCCAATGTTAGTTGAGCGTGAAGTAAAGAAAACAGCTTATTTGGTGATTACATCAGATAAAGGCTTAGTTGGCGCTTATAATTCAACCATACTTCGTGCAGTGATGGAGATGATCAATCAGGACCATGACTCAAAGGAAGAGTATGTTATCTTGTCTTTAGGAGGGATTGGTTCCGATTTTTTCAAAGCCCGTAAAATCTCGCCTATTTTTGAATTACGAGGCCTATCGGATCACCCTTCTTTTGAGGATGTTCGTCAGATTATCACGAAAGCGATGGACATGTACCAAGATGAGTTATTCGATGAACTTTATGTCTGTTATAACCATCATATCAACAGCATGACAAGTCAGGTTCGAGTGGAGCACATGCTTCCAATTAGCCACTTGGATCCCAATGAGGCGGATGGTTACACACATACTTTTGAATTAGAGCCTGATCGTGATGCGATTTTGGCACAATTGTTACCTCAGTATGCCGAATCTATGATTTATGGTGCTATTGTGGATGCCAAGACAGCAGAGAGTGCTGCTAGTATGACAGCCATGCGAGCAGCAACCGATAATGCGAAACAACTGATTTCGGATTTAACCATCCAGTATAATCGTGCCCGTCAAGCTGGCATCACGCAGGAAATCACAGAGATTGTTAGCGGAGCTAATGCTGTTGGTTAAATGATTCATTCCGTACAATCTTGACCATTACTAAAAAGAGGAAAAAATATGAGTTCAGGCAAAATTACCCAGGTGATCGGCCCTGTTGTTGATGTGCGTTTTGAGCCAGACAGCAAGATCCCTGAGATTAATCATGCGTTAGTTGTTTATAAAGGTGATGAGACCAAGCAAAAGGTTGTCCTTGAAGTTGCCTTAGAATTGGGTGATGGTGTGGTACGTACCATTGCGATGACCTCTACAGATGGCTTGACGAGAGGACTAGAAGTTCTAAATACAGGACGTGCTATTTCTGTCCCCGTTGGAAAAGCTACTCTAGGAAGAGTCTTTAACGTTTTGGGAGATACCATTGATCTAGAAGCACCGTTTGATCCAAATGCCCCTAGAGAATCTATTCATAAAAAAGCGCCCACCTTTGAACAGCTCTCAACATCAAATGACATCTTGGAAACAGGCATCAAGGTAATTGACTTACTAGCTCCTTATTTAAAAGGTGGTAAAGTCGGCCTTTTTGGTGGAGCAGGTGTTGGGAAAACAGTTCTGATTCAAGAGCTTATCCATAATATCGCTCAGGAGCATGGAGGAATTTCTGTGTTTACGGGTGTTGGTGAGAGAACCCGTGAGGGGAATGATCTTTACTGGGAGATGAAGGGGTCTGGTGTTATTGAGAAAACGGCCATGGTATTTGGTCAAATGAATGAGCCACCAGGAGCACGGATGCGTGTTGCCCTGACAGGCTTGACGATTGCTGAATACTTCCGTGATGTGGAGGGGCAGGATGTCTTGCTGTTTATTGATAACATTTTCCGATTTACCCAGGCAGGGTCAGAGGTCTCCGCTTTACTAGGCCGTATGCCATCAGCGGTAGGTTATCAACCGACCTTAGCCACTGAAATGGGTCAACTACAAGAGAGAATCTCTTCAACAAATACGGGCTCTGTGACTTCTATCCAAGCCGTCTATGTTCCTGCTGATGATTACACAGATCCTGCACCAGCAACAGCATTTGCCCATTTGGATTCGACAACTAATCTGGAGCGTAAGTTAACACAGTTGGGGATCTATCCAGCAGTTGACCCACTCGCTTCAAGCTCACGAGCGCTTTCTCCTGAGATTGTGGGGGAAGAACATTACGAGGTGGCTAGGGAGGTTCAGCACATCCTTCAACGCTACCATGAGTTACAGGATATTATTGCTATTTTAGGCATGGATGAGCTATCTGAAGAGGAGAAGACTCTGGTGGCTCGTGCACGTAGAATCCAATTCTTCCTTTCTCAAAATTTCAATGTGGCAGAACAATTTACAGGTCAGCCGGGTTCTTATGTCCCAGTGAAAGAAACGGTACGAGGCTTCAAAGAAATTCTGGAAGGACAGCATGACCTTTTGCCAGAAGATGCTTTTCGGAATGTTGGAACGATTGAGGATGTTGTGAAAAAGGCAGAGCAGATGAAACTCTAGAGGTGGAAAAATGGAACAGATGACCGTTCAAATTGTGACACCAGAAGGTGTTCGTTATGATCATCATGCTAGCTTTCTTCTTTGTCGGACGATAGAAGGAGAGCTAGGAATCTATCCAGGACATACAAGCCTTATTGCACCGCTAGATATTGCAGAGATTAAGGTGCGTCGTGTTGATGATCAGAATCATGTAGACTGGATTGCAGTCAATGGTGGTATCATTGAGGTGGTGGATAACATGATTTCAGTGGTTTCGGATGCGGCAGAGCGTGAACGTGATATTGATGTTAGTCGTGCGGAACGTGCTAAGTTAAGAGCCGAAAGGGAACTTCAAGAAGCAGAAGCAGCACATGCCGGTGATCAGGCTCGCCGTGCCCGTGTTGCTCTTCAACGCGCTCTTAACCGAATTCATGTTAGCTCTCGATAGAATAAGAAAAAGACCTTCCGTTCGATTTCTTTATCGGATTGGTTGGTCTTTATCTCTTTTTAGCTAGGTTTTTACGGTCGTCTGTAAAGAACACACGGTTACTCTGCTACTAGTGCGTCTATCCTTCAATATACGCTTTGAGCTTGTCTCCCTTTAATCCAGCATTGAGCGCAATGAGGAGCTTGAGTCTTGCTTTCTGGGCATTGATTTCCTTAACAAAGAGCACACCTGCCTTTTGTAAGGTCACACCACCACCCTCGTAAGCGTAGACGGGGCCTGCGATACCATTAAAGCAACGAGAGACAAGAACGACTGGAATACCCGCCTCAATCAGCCTGTTCAAGGGTTTAATGGTCTGGGGTGGGAGGTTGCCTGCCCCTAAGGCTTCAATGACTAGACCAGAAATTGCTTTTGTATCTAGCATATGAAAGAGGGTTCCATCCATACCAGTATAGGCTTTAATGATTGGAACTAAGCCTGAAACACCTTCTAAATCAAAGCGAGGACTTCGGTCAACCCGTTTGAAAAAAAGAATTTCCTGCTTGGTGATTAATCCCAAGGGTCCATACGAAGGGGCTTGAAAGGTAGAAACATTGGTTGTATGTGTCTTAGTAACGTATTTAGCAGCGTAGATTTCGTCATTCATAACGACTAAAACGCCTTTGCCTGCCGAGTGATCATGGGCTGCTACCCTTAAGGCACAGAGGTAGTTATAAATGCCGTCACTCCCTAGCTCATTGGCAGAACGCATGGCACCTGTCAAAACGATAGGAATATTTGGCAGAGTGAGACTGTCTAAAAAATAAGCTGTCTCCTCCAAAGTGTCTGTACCATGGGTGATAACGACCCCATCAAAGGCTTCCTCTTTTTCCTTGATCATTTTGTAGAGACTTAGCATGTGCTGAGGAGTGATATGAGGGCTAGGTAGATTGAGAAAATCAATTGAGGTGATTTGAATATCATCAATAGGCAGGTTAACCTTGGTCATCGGGTTAACTAAGTTGGGGCTGACATGTCCCAGCTGATCTTCCAACATAGAAATGGTTCCGCCAGTATGGAGAACAAGGATATTTTTCATTATCTTTTCAGCTTCTTTCAAATATGGTATAATCTATTCTATCATAAAATATTAGAAAGTAGGTGAGGTTTTGGCAGTCAAAGCAATCTTTTTTGATATTGATGGCACTCTATTGACAGATAATCGAACAATAGAAACATCAACGATTCAAGCCATAAATCAGTTGAAAAATCAAGGTTATTTGGTTGGCTTAGCAACCGCTCGAGGACCTAAGTTTTCCCTCCCCTACATGGCTTCATTACGGATGGATTTAGCCATCTGCTATAACGGTCAGTATATTATATCACGTGAAGGACCAATCTTTACCCAAGCGATTTCAAAGGATAATTTGATGGGATTGATTGACTATGGTGTGACTAGAAAGCGTGATCTATCCTTTGCAACTGCAAATGATGTGTTAGGGAGTCGCCTTTTACATGTAGGCTTGGGGATGAATCGTTTTTTCTATTGGATTGCCAAAAAACTCCCTCATTTCATGGTCAACTTTCTTATAATGGGCTTCAACCAGATTTACCGTCGGCTTAAACCTCAAACAAAAGAAAGCATTTTAGTCCGTCTAAAGGAGCCTATTTATCAAGTTATCATGCTAGCCGGTGAGCAAGAGACAAACATGCTAGCCCAGCAATTTCCGGAATTGAAGTTCACACGGGGGAGCCCTTTTGCAGCTGATATCATCACCCGAGGAATGTCTAAACTAAAGGGGATTGCCATCGCAGGAGAGCATTACGGGTTCACGGTCAGTCAGGTGATGGTCTTTGGCGACTCAGATAACGATATTGAAATGTTGTCAGGTGCAGGCTATGGAGTAGCTATGGGAAATGCTAGTCATCGGGTTAAAGAACGTGCTCGCTATGTCACTACTAGCAATAACAAGAGTGGGATTGCTTCTGCCTTGCTCCATTATGGCTTGATAAAAGAGTAAAATCCTAGTAAGGAGAAGGTATGGTTACAAGTAAGGATCTTAATTTTCAAAAAGTACAGGCATTTCATCGTGTGATGGATGGACAGGTGGCAACCTTCCCATCTCCCTTTCCCCTTGAGGAACTTCTTCATCGCTTGGATTTTAAACTAGAAGAAATTGG
>DIXV01000121.1:12670-12964 GCA_002436115.1 Streptococcus sp. UBA6071
ATCGCTTGGATTTTAAATTAGAAGAAATTGTAGAAAGTTTAGCGGTGACAGCTAAGACTGCGGGTGATTTTGAAAATGGTCTGAGTCATCTGCACAAGGTCTTGGACAAGGCAGCTGATAAAGCCAGATCAAAGGGTCAAACAGATGATTGTATGGTTGGTCAAGTGGATGCTTTATTGGATTTGCTTTACCTCACTTATGGAAGTTTTGTACTTATGGGTGTGGATCCAGCTCCTATTTTCGATATAGTACATGCGGCCAATATGGGAAAAATTTGGCCAGATGGACGTGCCC
>DIXV01000069.1:0-11719 GCA_002436115.1 Streptococcus sp. UBA6071
TAGTAGGTCTAATGGGAGGCCTGTGTCTGGTCGTTATAACAGGAAGTGTAGCTCCTTTCTTGAGTGTCAATTATTACACGATGTATGGAACAGGGCTGGTGCTACTATCAGGTCTTTTATATAAAAGATTAGAAAAGAAGACATTACAGTTGACCTCCCTTTGCTAACTGGAGATGTAGGGTTGGGAGATTTCATGAAACCTACGATCTCATGTGTCCTATTAATAGCGGTCTTTCTTGTAGGGTCGTGTGTCCTATTTAGAAAAATGCCATTATAGAGCAAGTAGCCTATAGCTGAGCCTGACCGTCCAAATGACGGTCAGGCTATTTTGGATGAGAGTTTCATCTGAATGCTCGTTCTAAAAGAAGATAGGGTGGCATCTGGGTGAAGTTTAGTTCTCTACAGGGAAAATGTATAGCTCAAGATAAGAAAAGAACTTTGTAGGCATCTTGATTTGGGTTCTGACGCCACTAGGACTTGTTAAGATGTTTTTTGCTAAACGTTATTGTGGTTGATGCAAAGACTGTCTTTTACAGTTTCCTCTCAACATCTTGCATTTCTTTTTAACCTCTTACCTCTTAATTTTTACCACTTGCCAACAAAGTAGTCCAAATGCTTGTTTTTTTGTTAAGATAAAGTCAGAAAGGAGAGAGAAATGCTAATTAGAACAAAAGATTTAACAAAAGCCTACAATGGTAAAACTGTTTTGGATAAACTGAATTTAGACATTGCTAAGGGGCAGTTTCTGGCCTATATTGGGACCAATGGTGCTGGGAAATCAACCACTATCAAGATGTTGACGGGGTTGCTAAAACCAAGTAGGGGTCAAATTATTGTGAAGAAGGGTCTGAGGATTGGCATGGTCTTTCAGGACAGTGTGCTAGATAATGAGCTGACCGTTTTAGATAATCTAAAAAGCCGTTTTGCTCTTTATAAACATCGGGATAAATCCAGGTATGATGAGTTGATTAACCTGCTTGACTTAAAAGAACTGCTTAAGCAGAAGTATGGCCATCTGTCGGGTGGTCAGAGACGGCGAGTGGATATTGCTCGTGCCCTCATTAACCGACCCGAACTCCTCTTTCTGGATGAACCAACAACTGGACTTGATATCCAGACCCGTCAGGCAATCTGGGCCTTGCTCAGTCAATTGCAAAAAAAAGAAGGTCTGACTATCTTTTTAACGACCCATTATCTGGAAGAGGCTGAACACGCTGATATGACCTATATCATTGATAGGGGCAAGGTCTTGGCAGAGGGGTCTGCTCGGAAACTCAAGGAAAGATATGCCAAAAATAGCCTCCTTATCCAAACGAATCAGACCGAAGCTTTTCAAGGTTTGGATTATGAGCTGATAGAGGATGGCCGCCTCCTTTTTAAGGGGCTTGATCTAGCAGAAACACTTGATCTTCTCTCTCAACATAGAACGATCATCACAGATTTTGATTTTAAAAAGGGAGAGATGAATGATGTCTTTCTCACTCTTACAGGAAGGGAGATGATATAGATGCTTGCTATGACTAATCGAAATCTCAAAATTTACTTTAATAATAAAGCTAGTGTTTTCTTTTCTCTTTTAGGGACGATGATTGCTTTTGGCCTTTATTTGTTGTTTTTACAAAAAAATATGAGCGATGGTTTGTCCCGACTGCCAGATTCGGAAGTGATACTTGATAACTGGCTTATGGGTGGGTCAATTGCATTGGCTGGTATGACAACTACCTGGAGCGTCGTTTCCCAATTGGCAGCAGACAAGGAGACTCACAAATTAGATGACCTTCTCCTGACAGACAGTACCTTTTTTAGATTGAATATGGGCTATCTACTCAGTGCCAGTTTGGTTGGTTTTGTCATGCAGACCATTACGTTTAGCTTCATGTCCCTTTATTTTTATACGCAGCACGGCTTGAGTTTGGAGTTATCGCGTTTACCCAGTTTACTCTTCATAATGGTTTTAAATGCTGTGCTTCACTCTGCTTTGGGGCTTTCGGCTCTACAATTTATTAAAACCCTAGTGGTAGTAGAACGATTGTCTGTTATTATCGGGACGATTTCTGGCTTTCTAATTGGTCTCTATATGCCTATCGGTGCCTTTCCAGATTTTGCTCAGACCATTACCAAGCTGACACCAGGCGCTTATGTAGCAGCAGCTTTTCGACAGGTCTTGTTGACAGGTCATTTGACAGATAGTAGTCTGGGAGGTCTAGATCTTAAGGCTTATCTGGGTGTCGGACTCAAGCTTGGGGATTTGATTAATCTCAGAGAGACTATCGTGATTCTTATAGGATTTATCTTGGTTAGCCTCCTGCTATTAGCTATCCTCGTAGCGGTAAAAGGTCGCAAAAAGTTAAGAGGAAACAAACAAATTGATTTAAAGCTCTAATCTCCCGATCTGGAGTGGTAGAGATCTAGTGGGATATGGTATAATAGGGGAATTAAGGCGGATAAGGAGATTATGGGGTGCAGTATTCTTTTCAAGCAGACAAGCATTTAGAAAGTGGTGAGCTTGAAGTGGTGGTTAAAAGCAAGGCGCATACACCGGAGGTTCAAGCTTTGCTGAATTATCTCCATCGCTATAAGTCCGAAAATTTGGACATCATTCCACTGAAGACCAGTGATCGGATTGAGATGGTCAAGGTTTCTGATATTATTTTAGTGGATGTTGACGGTACTGATCTCCTTATTGACACGAGGTACGGTCAGCTGAGAACCAAGGAGCGACTTTATAAGTTTCAGGAACGCGTTAATCACCCAGATCTCCTTCAAATTTCCAAACATGCCTTAATCAATATTAATCACCTTGACTACTTAGAGGATAGTTTTTCGGGTGCCATGACAGCATTTTTGAGCAATAAAATCAAGACAACAGTTAGTCGGAAATACCTGAAAGATCTTGCCAAATATCTGGGACTGTAAAGGAGAAACAGATGAGAAAAAGTGTATTAGTTTTTATTATTGGTGTCGGTATCGGCAATGTCATCAGCTTTCTCAATCTCTGGGGGTATGGATTTAGGGAGATTTCTCTGTCAACTTGGGCGAGTATTTCGTTATTGAGTGGTTTTATCGGTCTTGTTAGCCTCGTTTTTGACATAGAAGCTCTTCCTTTTAAAAAAGCTCTTCCCCTACATTTTGTTTTTGTGTTAGGTATCGTTGCCCTCATGAACTGGTTTAATGGCTGGAAGGCAGGTATTCTATCGGTTCGTTTTCTTCTTTTCTTTGTCTTGATTTATCTTGTGGTTTGGGGGTTAGTTGCTTATTTGAACCATCAGCAGATTTCAAAAATTAATATGAAACTTCAAGAACGAAAAAAGAAGACCTTACAAAAAAAATAAGTTACTGAGAATTCTTGACAGGGTCAGGAGTTCTTTTTATTAGCCAAGAGAAAGTAAAGAAAATCCTAAGCGAAATAGCTTATTTTTTGGTATAATGGATTGTATATTTATGGGCTTGTGTTGATGGTCTTTCTTGTCAGAGGAGATAAGAATAAGATGGGAGCTCCACTAACTATTTTAGGAAGGAAGGGGTTAATGGTTTCGTATTTATCGGTCACGCATTTGACCAAGTACCTCAAACTAAAATTTGATAAGGATCCCTATCTGGAGCGGGTTTACTTGACAGGACAAGTGTCGAACTTCCGTCGCCGTCCGAATCACCAGTATTTTTCGCTAAAGGATGAAGGAGCCGTTATCCAAGCGACTATCTGGGGAGGAGTCTATCGCAAGCTGGGCTTTGACCTAGAAGAAGGAATGAAAATCAATGTTATCGGTCGCGTTCAACTCTACGAACCGGGTGGTAGCTATTCTATTGTTATTGAAAAAGCAGAGCCTGATGGCATCGGTGCTCTGGCTATTCAGTTTGAGCAGCTCAAAAAAAAGTTAACGGAGGAAGGCTATTTCAAGCCAGAACATAAACAGGTTCTGCCTCAGTTTGTCAGGAAAATAGGGGTCATTACGAGCCCAAGTGGAGCTGTTATTCGGGATATCATCACCACTGTCAGCAGACGATTCCAAGGAGTAGAGATAATTCTCTTTCCGACAAAGGTTCAAGGAGAAGGTGCCAGCTCAGAGATTGTTGCCAGTATTCAAAAAGCTAACGAACAGGCAGCGTTAGACATCTTGATTGTCGGTCGTGGTGGAGGTTCTATTGAAGACCTTTGGGCCTTTAATGAGGAGAGTGTTGTCCGAGCAATCTTTGAGTCTCGTCTGCCTATCATCTCTTCAGTTGGGCATGAGACAGATACAACTCTAGCAGACTTTGTTGCGGACAGACGGGCGGCTACGCCAACAGCGGCAGCAGAACTGGCTACCCCTGTAACCAAAGCTGATGTAATCAATCACTTGAACAAACAAGAAAACAGAGCCTATACGGCTGTCTTAAACCATATTCGTTTCAAGCAAGAACGTTTGCGTAAGGTGACCGAGTCAGTTATCTTTCGTCAACCAGAGAGGTTATATGACGCCCACCTACAAAAAGGGGATCAGTTGTTAGCTAGATTGCAGCAGTCTATGAGGCAGCTTTATAGGCAGTGTCAGCATCGTTTTAATCTAGCACAGCAGTCTCTTATGGGACAGGACTTTCTAGGAAGCGTTTCTAGTTATCAGCATCGTGTTTTACAAGACAAGCGTCTTCTCAAAAGCCACATGGCTAATCTATACGATGCCAAGATGCTTAAGGCAGAAAAATTAAGCGAGGCCTTAATGCTACTAGACACGAGTCGTATTATTGCTAGAGGTTATGCAATGGTTCAGCAATCGGGACATGTCCTTGAAAGTGTCACCCAAGTCGATCAGAAACACCCCTTGACAATTCAGATGAGGGATGGTCAATTAATTACTGAGGTAAAAGATGTCAAACAAGAAGAAAACATTTGAAGAAAATTTAAAGCAGTTGGAAGAGATTGTCCAAAAATTAGAGTCGGGCGATGTGCCCTTAGAAGAAGCTCTAACAGAGTTTCAAAAGGGGATGGTCTTATCCAAAGACTTGCAAAAAACATTATCTAAGGCAGAAGAAACCTTGGTCAAGGTGATGCAGGAGGATGGAACAGAAGCGGAGTTCAATGGATAAAAAAAGGAAAATCGCCAATGTCAATCGTGCTATCCTTGATTTTTACCAAGGAGCCGAGGTTTCAGATCGTCTGGTTCAAGCGATTCTCTATTCGGTTGAGGCAGGTGGCAAGAGAATCAGGCCTTTAATCTTTCTGGATATGTTGGAGGCTTTGGGGCTCGAACTAGAGGAGAGCCATTTTCAAATAGCTGCAAGTGTAGAAATGATCCATACAGGAAGTCTCATCCACGATGATTTGCCAGCTATGGATAACGATGATTACCGTCGAGGTCGTTTGACCAACCACAGGCAGTTTGATGAAGCAACGGCTATTCTGGCAGGGGACAGTCTCTTTTTAGACCCCTTTGGCCTACTTTCTGAAATTGATTTGCCGTCAGAGATTAAGGTGCGTCTAATCGCTGAGCTATCTAAAGCATCAGGGGTGAAAGGAATGGTGGCTGGTCAGATGTTAGACATCTTATCAGAGGGACAGAACGTAGCATTAGAACAGCTACAAGCTATCCATGCCAATAAAACGGGTGCCTTATTGACCTTTCCTTTTCTAGCAGCTGGTTTAGTGGCTCAGGTGCCCTCAAATACGTTGATTCAGCTCCGTCAAGTGGGGGAGTTGCTTGGTTTAGCTTTTCAAGTTAGAGATGACATTTTAGACCTAACTGTAGAATTTGACAAGCTTGGAAAAACACCAGGCAAGGATCTTTTGGCAGAGAAGTCCACTTATCCATCTCTATTAGGCTTAGAGCCATCTTATCAGTTCCTTAATCAAAGTCTCAACCAGGCGCAGACCATTTTAGAGGAAGCGGCAACGGATTACCCTTTTGAGCCGCAATCAATTCAGAACTTGATAGAAAGTTTGAGGTTACATGGCTAAAGAAAGAGTGGATGTGCTAGCTTATCGGCAAGGACTTTTCGAGACACGGGAGCAGGCAAAGCGTGGTGTAATGGCTGGTTTAGTTGTCTCTGCTCTTAACGGGGAGAGGTTTGATAAGCCTGGAGAGAAGATTAGTGAGCATCTGGAGCTCAAGCTCAAAGGGGAAAAACTTAGGTATGTTAGTCGTGGAGGCTTAAAACTGGAGAAAGCACTCAATGTTTTTGGCATTTCGGTCGAAGGTCAGATAGGTCTTGATATTGGTGCCTCAACTGGAGGTTTTACAGATGTCTTGCTCCAGGCAGGTGCTGCCTCTGTCTATGCCGTAGATGTCGGGACTAACCAATTGGCATGGAAATTACGCCAAGACCCCAGAGTCATTAGTATGGAACAGTTTAATTTCCGCTATGCCAGTGCAGCTGATTTTAAACACGGTCAACCGAGTTTTGCGTCAATAGATGTCAGTTTTATCTCCTTGTCCCTTATTTTATCGCCACTTTACGCTATTTTAAAAGAGGGGGGGCAGGTTGTTGCTCTAGTAAAACCCCAGTTTGAAGCTGGACGGGAACAGGTTGGCAAAAAGGGGATTGTTAAAGATAGAAAAGTCCATGAACAGGTACTTGAAACGATTATAGAAAAAGCCTTATTATTAGGTTTTTCCGTCAATCACCTAACCTTTTCTCCTATCCAAGGAGGTCAAGGTAATATTGAATACCTCCTCTTTTTAGAAAAATCACAGCAGCCTGAGAACCTCTATCAAGGGTCTATAAAACAAGTCGTAGATGCATCACATAAGGAATTTAAGGATGAATAAAAAAGAAAGATTACAACTGATTTGTGAATTGGTCAATCAATACCAGATTGATACACAAGAAGAGATTGTGAGCCGCCTACAAGAGGCAGGCATTACCGCTACACAGGCAACAGTGTCAAGAGATATTAAAGTTTTAGGCATTGTCAAGGTTCCTACAGCAGATAATAGCTATGTCTATGGTTTGCCCAAGTCAAAAAATAGAAGGCAACGTCAGTCCCCGACTTATTTGAAAAATGCGGTCAGTCAAGGCTCAATGATTCACCTAGATGTGGAACCAGGTAGCACTGCTGTGGTGAAACGTCAGATCTTGACCCATTTCTCTCCGAAGATTTTCAGCATCATCAGTGATGATGATAGTCTGTTGATTATTGTTAAAACGGGGGTAGATGTCTCAAAATTCCTTCAAGAACTTAGGGAGTGGTAAGATGTTATTAGCAATTTCCATCAAGAACTTTGCCATTATTGAGCAGGTCTCGCTTCATTTTGAACAAGGGATGACCGTCCTAACAGGGGAGACCGGTGCAGGGAAATCTATCGTTATAGATGCGATGAATATGATGTTGGGAGCACGTGCAACTACAGATGCTATAAGGAGTGGCCAGCCTAAAGCAGAGATAGAGGCCCTATTTTCCCTAGATAAGAATCAGGCTGTCAATACTATTTTGGAAGAACACGGGATTGAAACAGCAGGCGAGCTGATTATTCGGCGAGAAATCTATCAAAATGGACGGAGCATTAGCCGCATCAATGGGAATTTGGTTAATCTATCGGTTCTTAGAGAGGTCGGTCAGTATCTGGTTGATATTCATGGCCAGCATGATCAGGAAGAGCTGATGAAACCCCAGCACCATATAGCTATGTTAGATAACTTTGGTGATGAGGTTTTCCATCAAACCAAAAGAAACTACCAAGAAACATTTGATGCTTATCGCAAGTTACGACGCCTTCTCATTGTTCAGAAGAAAAAAGAACAGGAAAATAAGGCCAGAATTGACATCTTAGAGTTTCAAATCGCAGAAATTGAAGCCGCTCAACTTCAAGCAGGAGAAGACAGTAAGCTAAATCAAGAAAGAGAAAAACTCATTAATCACAAGCAGATTGTAGACACCTTAACGAACGCTTATCTTATGTTGGATAACGAAGAGGTTTCTAGTCTTAATAACCTTCGCTATGCCATGAATGATTTGCAGGATTTAGAAGATTATGATAGCCAATACAAAAAGATGTCTCATCAGTTGACAGAAGCTTATTACCTGATTGAAGAAGTTGCTAGGCAGTTGGAAGACAGCTTGAATGACTTAGATTTTGATGCCAATTCCCTCATGCAGGTAGAGAGCCGTCTTGACCTTCTCAATAGCATGACCAGAAAGTATGGAGGGACAGTTGATGATGTCTTAACCTACCTTGAGAAAATGACAAGTGAATACACCCATTTGACAGGAGATTTACCAAATCAAAGTGATTTAGAAAGTCAGCTCAAATCCCTAGAGGAGTCTTTGATTAGTCAGGCGAAAGAGCTTAGTTTGGCTAGACACAAGCTAGCTGAGTATCTAGAAAAGGAAATTAAGCAGGAACTAAAGGAACTCTACATGGAAAAAGCAGATTTTCAGGTTCATTTTTCTTCAGGTAAATTTAATCGTGAGGGCAATGAAGGGATTGAATTTTACATTTCAACCAATCCAGGAGCAGGCTTTAAACCTCTTGTTAAAATTGCTTCAGGTGGAGAATTATCACGTGTCATGTTAGCGATCAAATCGGCCTTTTCACGTAAGGAAAATAAGACGAGTATTGTCTTTGATGAGGTTGATACAGGGGTTTCTGGTCGTGTAGCCCAAGCGATTGCCCAAAAAATCTATAAGATTGGTCAGGCAGGTCAGGTTTTGGCCATTTCCCATTTGCCACAAGTCATTGCCAGTGCGGATTATCAGTTTTTTATTGAAAAAATCTCTGATGACAACTCGACGATTTCAACGGTTAGACTACTTGAAACAGATGAACGTATTGAGGAAATCGCCAAGATGATTGCTGGTAAAAACATTACACCAGCCGCTTTAGAACAAGCACGAACCCTTTTGCAGAAATCTTAGAGCTCTCAGACCTGAGCAGGTTAGAAATCAAGAGGACTTCTCTTTTTTAAAAAAGAGAAATTCTTAAAAAGACCCACCAGCTTAGGTTGTCCCTATCAAGACATAAAGTATAGGAGACCTCAAGGAAAAATACACATCCGTCTGAGAATTTGCTATAATGGGATTATTAAGATTAAAGTGAGAAAGAGTATGCAGAAAATTAAAATTGTCACGGATTCATGTATCACGATAGAAGATGATTTGACTAAAGCGTTGGGAATAACCGTTGTCCCCTTATCTGTGATGGTTGACGGGGTTCTTTACTCAGATAATGACTTAAAAGAGGGTCAGTTTTTGCGTTTGATGAAAGGATCAAAAAACCTTCCTAAAACGAGTCAACCTCCAGTAGGGCTTTTTGCTGAAGTCTACGAAAAATTAGCAGAAGAGGCAGAACATATTATTTCTATCCACACCTCACATGCCTTATCAGGAACGATAGAGGCTGCACGTCAAGGTGCCTTGCTGTCTCATCAGGATGTGACAGTATTGGATTCTAGCTTCACAGATCAGGCGTTGGCATTTCAGGTGGTTGAGGCAGCGAAAATGGCTCAAGCTGGTGTTGATAAGGAAACGATTATTAAGAAAATAGATGAGATAAGAGCGAAGTCACAGCTTTTTATTGGAGTATCTACCTTAGAGAATCTAGTCAAGGGAGGACGGATCAGCCGTGTCTCAGGACTCTTGAGTTCTCTTCTTAACATCAAGGTGGTCATGGAAATGGTTGATCATAATCTCCAACCCGTGTTAAAGGGGAGAGGGGTAAAAACCTTCAGTCGGTGGTTGGAAGAGTTTAAGGTCAACCTCTCAGATAAAAAGATTATGGAACTGGGGATTTCTTATTCAGGGAAGTCAGACTTTGCTCTGCGTCTAAAAGAGCAGCTGAGTGACTTGGTTTCCACTAAGATTTCTGTTTTAGAGACAGGTCCTATTATTCAGACCCATACAGGAGAAGATGCTTGGGCGATTTTGGTGCGCTATGAATAAAAGGGTCTTTCTTTCGGGACTGGCATTTTTTGCCGCCAGTCTCTTTGTTTTCCTTATCGGTTTCCACTTGCTATTCCCACCAGCTCCATCACGCTTAAAAGCATCAGATTTCCAAACTTCCCAAGTCAATTCACTTAACTACATTGCTATTGGAGATTCTCTGACACAGGGAGTTGGAGATAGTAGCCATCAAGGAGGCTTTATTCCGCTCCTTTCTCAATCTATCAAAATAAGCTATGGCTATGAGGTAACAGCTGCTAATTTCGGTGTGTCAGGAAATACCAGTAAGCAGATTTTGAAACGAATGCAAGAAGATACAGACTTACAAGAAAGTCTTGCTGAGGCTGATCTGATGACCTTAACAGTAGGAGGGAATGATGTCATGGCCGTTATTCGGAAGAACCTCTCTGATTTAGACATTACCTCTTTTGACGAGCCGTCTCAAGCTTATCGTGACAACCTCGTCAATATTATTGAGAGAGCAAGGCAGGCCAATCCCGACCTCCCTATCTATGTTTTAGGTATCTATAACCCTTTTTACCTCAATTTTCCAGATTTAACGGCTATGCAGACAGTCGTTGATAATTGGAATCAGGTTACAGAGTCAACTATAAGTCAGTTTTCAGATGTTTATTTTATTCCAATCAATGACCGCCTTTATAAGGGAATTAATGGTGAGGGTGGCGTAACTCAAGCAGATAATAATCAAACGACGGTGATTAATGATGCCTTATTCGAAGAAGATCATTTTCACCCCAACACTATTGGCTATCAAATAATGCAAGCAGCAGTAATGGAGAAACTCAATGAAACGCAGCAAGTCTGGCAAAAAGATTAACTTTTGGAAATGGGCATTTCTCTTGCTTTTAGCCCTTCAATTCGCTATTATGGCTCTAGTTTGGTTTAGGGTAACAGCCAAGCGAGAAACAGTTCCCCAAATTGAGACTAGCACAAAAAGTCAGATTCAAATAGGGACGCTCACAAGTAGTCGCGAACAGCTCAACGAGGCGGTTGCAGCTTATTTGAAGGACTATCAGTCTGGGAGTTTTTCTTATCAAGTATATGCCACAGAAACGCAAATCGTATTTGAAGGCATTTATGAAATTTTAGGTTCAGAAATTCCTCTCTACATCTACTTTTCACCGTCTCGTGATGAAAATGGTGCCGTTGTGCTAGAAGTTTTAGAAGTGTCAGCTGGAACGTTGAGTCTGCCGACAGCAGATATCTTGTCTTATGTGGCTAAGAACTATACCTTGCCAAAGGCTATTCAGATAGATGCAAAAGAGGAGAAGATTTTGGTAGATTTACCGAATTTACCTAACACATTAGGGTTAAGTATCCAGGCGAAAGTCTTAGATTTATACAATAATCAGTTGGTTTTTGATCTTTTCCGTAAAAATGCCTAGTTTTTCTTAAATTTTACTTAAAAGTTAACATATGTAGGTCTTGGCGCTTGACCTAGTAGGCTTTTTAAGATAATATAGTACATATTAAGAGCGACAGCTCAGAAATTTTTTGGAGGTATTAGCATAATGGCTAACAAACAAGATTTGGTTTCAAAAGTAGCAGAGGCTACAGGATTGACTAAGAAAGATTCAGCAGCAGCAGTGGATGCAGTATTTACATCAGTATCTGACTACCTTGCAGCTGGCGAAAAAGTGCAACTAATTGGTTTTGGTAACTTTGAAGTTCGTGATCGTGCTGCTCGTAAAGGCCGCAACCCACAAACTGGTGAAGAAATTGAAATCGCTGCGTCAAAAGTACCAGCATTCAAAGCAGGTAAAGCACTTAAGGATGCTGTTAAATAATAAGCGAAACGCTTTTAAGTATTAACAGTAAAAAATAAGCGATTCAAAAAGCTATAGA
>DIXV01000069.1:11927-18711 GCA_002436115.1 Streptococcus sp. UBA6071
CTTTCCCGAGTTATGCCTGTGCGAAAATGTCCCTTATGTCTAGCGAATGTTTATTTTCTCAAGGGATATCAAAAAGATGAGGGCAATCTCAAGAATAAAGTATAGTGGTACGATGATTCTTTGAATAGATAAACGAATAGAGATATCCATCTACAGTCGGAGTCTAAAAGATAAAAGTAGTCAGATGAATAATTAGTAAATTAGCTCAAAAAAGCTTTGTTTTTGATAAAATTAAAAAAATATCGAAAAAACATTGACAAATCATCAGATGAATTGTACAATGAAGTCGTAAGTAAAACGTTTTCATAGTCTATACATAAAGTTGGGAGGTTACTCTTATGAGTAAAACATCAGACAAATCGGCAGAGGTTGCCTATAACCGAGCAAAAATATGGCAAATCATCTTATTTGCAACGAACAATACATCCACCAATATTTATCTGGTGGCATTCAGTTTTGTGACCTATTTTTCTACAGGTGTCCTTGGGCTAGCAGCTATTTTTGTTAGTCAGCTAATGGGATATGTGCGTATTTTTGATGGCTTTATTGATCCTGCGATAGGAATATTAATTGATAAGACCAATACAAAATTTGGTAAATATCGTCCGATTCTTATTTTAGGGAATGTGATTACAGCCTTTTCCTTTATCTTTTTATTTAATATAAATCATTTTGGAAAAGGGATGGAAATGCCTTTGTTTATAGTCGCATTAATTGTTCATAAAATTGGTTACTCATTACAACAAACCGTTACAAAAGCTGGTCAAACAGCATTGACTAATGATCCCAAACAACGCCCTATTTTCAATATTGTTGATGGGATTATGTCAGCAATCATGTTTTCAGGAAGCCAGATTGTTATTTCCAGCTATCTGTTGCCAAGACATAAAGGCTTTACCGAAGGATTTTTTTGGGAACTAGCGACAGCTGTTATTATTATTTCAGCAATCCTGGCCGTACTTGCAAGTATTGGTATATGGCAAAAAGATAATCCAAAATACTTTGGCCTTGGAGAGGAAAAAACGCAAAAAACAAAAATAAAAGATTACTGGAAAGTGATTAAGGGGAATAGACCTTTACAAGTCTTGTCCTTATCAGCAGCTCTTGTTAAATTTGTAGCACAGCTTTTTAATGATTCTGTTGTTGTTGTCATGCTCTTTGGGATTCTCTTTGGAAATTATGCTCTTTCAGGAGCAATTTCAGCTCTAATGGTCATTCCAAATATTTTTGTGACAACTTTTGCGGCTGGTGTGGCTCGTAAAAAAGGCCTTCGCCGTGCTTATGTTTTATCACTTCAGATTGGTATTCTTTCCCTTATTGGTATGACAGCTTTACTGTTTGCTGGGAGACCTGGAAGTCTGGATGTGAAGAGCTGGGGATTTTATAGTATAGGCTTCGTTGTACTGTATGCTTTAGGCCGGTATTTCTCTACAGCTCCATCTAGTTTAGTCCTAACGATGGGTGCCGATATTTCTGACTATGAAACTTCTGTTTCGGGCCGTTATGTATCAGGGATGATTGGCACGATTTTCTCACTGACAGACTCAGTAGCTTCCTCATTTGCTCCGATGGTTGTTGGTTGGGTTCTTGCTGCTATTGGCTTTGCCAAGGACTACCCGACAGTGGATACCCCTTTAACAGGTGTTTTACGAGGCGCTACAGTATCACTATTTGCCATCATTCCAATTGTTGTCTTGGTGCTTGCATTGGCTTTGATGAAATTCTACAAACTTGATAATAAAACAATGGTTCGCGTTCAAGAAAAAATCCATGCCATGAAAGCGACTAAGGATTTAGAACGTGTAGCAGCGATTGCTAAAAATGTCCCTTTGTCTGATATGGATTACGTGGATCTTTCCAAATATCCGATAGATAAAGACGAATAATCATTGAAACAACTGCTTTTGAGCAGTTGTTTTCTATAAATTGATTCGTTATCATACATGAAGGAAAATAGTCAAAAGGAGGCAGGAATGCTAGGGAAAGTAATCGGACTTGGAGAAATACTGCTACGTCTCTCACCACCCAACTATCAAACGTTGACCCAAGCAACATCTCTTGATTGTCAATTTGGTGGATCCGAGTTAAATGTCTTATCAACGATTGGTCAATTGGGTTATCCAGTAGCCATTGTGTCAGCTATACCTGATAATGATTTAGGGCATATGGCAGAGACCTTTCTTTTTACACATCAGATTGATCAGGACTACCTTGCTAAAAGAGGAGATCGGCTTGGGATTTATTATTATCAAAAAGGTTTTTCGCTACGTAACAGCCGTGTGACTTACGATCGGAAACATTCAGCCTTTTATGAATCATCTTTGGAAGATTATGATTTGACGGCCATTGTTGCTGATATGGCTTGGCTGCATATCAGTGGCATCACGGTTGCTCTTAATCAAAAGATTTATCAATTGTCTTATGAATTAATGAAACGTGCCAAGGAAAAAGGGATTCCCATATCATTTGACCTAAATTATCGTGAGAGCCTTTGGGAATCTTTTGAACAGGCTCGTAAAAAATTAGCAACCTTGCTGGCTTTGGCTGATATTTGTATCGGCTTAGAACCAGTCGATCTTTTAACAGAAGATGGTCAGGATTTAAAAGATAAAGTTGGCTTGACAAGGCCTTATCAAGATAGAGACGTTTTGTCACTTGTTCTAAACGAAATGGCTGAGCAGTTTGACCTATCCTATATTGCTTTCACAGAGCGTGAGATTGGGCCAACCAATGAATACGCTTTAAAGGCTTACCTCTACGACAGTAGCCGTCATGTCTTGCACGAAACCAATCGTGAGGTAATCCAAGTGCTTGATCGTGTGGGAACTGGAGACGCCTTTACGGCTGGAATAATCTATGGACTTTTGGAAAAGAAGAAGGCAAGAGAGGTACTGGCTACTGCTATGGCAAGTTTTAAGTTTAAGCATACGATTGAAGGTGATATTAATATTGTCTCCAGATCTGATATTGAACAGTTGATGTCGGACAGGACATATGATATTAAACGCTAAAGAAGAGGAGAGAAAATGTTATACCCAATCTTAACACGCACACGCAAACTATATGATCTAGGTGGTGTCTGGTCTTTTAAACTAGGAAATCACGACCCTAAATCGGGCCCTTTATTAGGTGATTTGATGGTGGTACCAACCTCTTTTAACGATGTGGTGGTCGACAAAGACAAACGTCAATATATCGGTGACTTCTGGTACGAACGAGAGGTTACTGTTCCAATGCTTTCAAAGAATGAGGAGCTTGTTTTACGTTTTGGGTCGGTAACACATGAGGCGAGGGTCTATGTCAATGGAGTTGAACTTGCTAGTCATAAGGGAGGGTTTACCCCTTTTGAATGCCTGATACCAGAAGAATACTACGCCACTAATCAAACCTTAACAATCTCTGTATGTGCTAACAATATTTTGGATTACACGACGCTTCCAGTTGGTCATTATAGTGAGGAAGTGGCAGAAGATGGCACCCTTAAACGAGTTGTCAAGGAAAATTTCGATTTTTTTAATTATGCCGGCATTCACCGTCCAGTTAAACTATATACTCGTCCTAAAAATTATATCTCAAACATTCTTATTTTAGCTCATTTATCGGAAGATTTGTCTCAGGCAGAGCTTACCATTGACGTTGAAACATCAATGCCAGCAGATGTACGCATCGTCATTTTGGATGAGAGCAAATCAGAGGTGGCAATTTTGGAAAATGGCAGAGCGCTTTTGAAACATCCTAGGCTTTGGGAGGTCTTGGATTCTTATCTTTACACAGCGCATGTTGAAACCTATGTCAATGATAATCTCGTTGATTGCTATGATGAAGAATTTGGGATTCGCAGTCTTAAAGTGGATAAGGGTCAATTTTTACTCAACCATAAACCAGTTTATTTTAAAGGATTTGGCAAACATGAGGATACTTATATTAATGGGCGTGGCCTCAATGAAGCTGCTAATTTGATGGATTTAAATTTACTAAAAGAAATAGGAGCTAACTCATTTCGAACCTCGCATTATCCCTACTCTGAGGAAATGATGCGTTTAGCCGATCGTATGGGAATCTTGGTGATTGATGAAGTTCCTGCGGTTGGTTTGTTCCAACAATTTACAGTTACCCTTAACCCTCTGACGGGGGATAAGATGGCGACTTGGGAGCTGATGAAAACACACGAAGCTCATGAGCAAGTTATTAAAGAACTGATTGATCGTGATAAAAATCATCCATCAGTAGTTATGTGGGTAGTTGCCAATGAGCCAGCATCCAATGAACCTGGGGCTCGGGAATATTTCACTCCACTGATTGAGCTGATGAAAACGAATGATCCAAGCCATCGACCAGTCACCTTGGTTAACATTAAGTCTGCAGGGCTGGATGATCAGGTCACTGATTTACTTGATGTGATTTGCCTCAACCGTTACTATGGATGGTATGACAATCATGGTGATTTAAAGAAGGCAGAAATAGCCTTAAGAAAGGAGTTATCACTTTGGCAAGAGAAGTACCCTGATAAGCCTATTATCATAACCGAATATGGTGCAGACACAGTCCCAGGTTACCATACGATGTGGGATATCCCCTATACGGAAGAGTATCAGTGTGATTATTATGCGATGAATCACAGAGTATTTGATGAGCTTCCTAATCTTGTTGGGGAACAAGTGTGGAACTTTGCTGACTTTGAAACCAATGTCCTGATCATTCGTGTCAAGGGAAATCATAAAGGTTTATTTTCACGTAATCGTGAGCCAAAACAAGTTGTCCGTGATTTTGCCAAGCGGTGGAAAGCTATTCCAAACTACAATTATAAGGAGAAATAAGGTATAATAGACGTATCAATAATGAGGAGCATCGTATGGTAAAACCTTTGGTGGAGCAAACGGCTGAGCGTCTATTAAAACTCGTTTTAGAACGTGGCTATGATGTTGGTGCAAAATTGCCCAATGAATATGAGTTGGCACAAGATTTAGAGGTTGGACGTAGTACGATTCGAGAGGCAGTCAGAAGTTTAGCGACTCGAAATATTCTTGAAGTTCGTCAAGGATCAGGAACCTATATCAGCTCAAAAAGAGGGGTTTCAGAGGACCCTTTAGGCTTTTCTTTGGTGAAGGATACAGCCAAACTAACTGCAGATTTATTTGAACTGCGTTATCTTTTAGAGCCAAGAATTGCTGAGCTTGTTGCATTAAAGGCTAGTCAAGAAGATATCCTGGCTCTTGAAGAGATCGTAGCAGCAATTGAAAAATCAGTTGGTGAAGGGGATGTTTATCACCTAGAACTTGATGTAGAATTTCATTCAATGCTTGCCAGAATGAGTGGAAATATTGCAATGGATAGTTTACTACCTGTTATCAACCAGTCCATCCAACTAATCAATGCGAACTACACGAATCGTCAGATGAAAGATGATAGTCTCAAAGCACATCGTGATATTTTGCAGGCGATTAAAAATGGTAATCCTGTAGCAGCTCACGATGCAATGTTGCTACACATTCTTACAGTTAAAGCAATTGCCTTTCAATCGAAATAAAAAAAGGAAATCAATCTTTTCATAAAAAGATTGATTTTTTGTCAATATGGCTTGACAATTCATCTGATGATTTGTAT
This sequence comes from Streptococcus sp. UBA6071, assembly GCA_002436115.1. Classification (GTDB taxonomy): domain Bacteria; phylum Bacillota; class Bacilli; order Lactobacillales; family Streptococcaceae; genus Streptococcus. The sequence goes on from DIXV01000069.1 coordinate 17,532, forward strand.
AATATCAGTATGCTAACGATTACATTTTCAGGAGGAAAATATGCTAGAACGTTTAAAGGAAAATTATTTCTTCGCGGTAATTCGTGGTAAATCCCTTGAGGAAGCTATTGAAATTTCAAGGCATGCTATTTTGGGAGGTATTCGTAATATTGAGATCACCTATTCAACACCGAATGCCTCCCAAGCCATCAAAAAGTTGTCTGATGAATACAAGGATGATGAAAGGGTCGTTATTGGTGCAGGAACAGTTATGACAACTGAACTTGCTAAAGAAGCGATCGAAGCAGGAGCTGTGTTCTTAGTAAGTCCACATTTTTCTGCTGATATTGCAGCAATGGCAGATCAAGAAAATCATTATTATTTCCCGGGTTGTGCTACAGCTACAGAAGTTGTAACTGCGATGAATAGTGGTTGTCCAATTATTAAACTTTTTCCTGGTGGTCTTATTGGTTCAACCTTTATTAAAGATATTCACGGCCCTATCCCTGAAGTTGATTTAATGCCTTCGGGTGGCGTGTCTATTGATAATGTCGCTGCTTGGAAGGAGGCAGGTGCAGTTGCAGTTGGTATTGGCTCGTCACTTGCCAGTAAAATTGTAACAGATGGTTATGAAAGTGTTACAGCAATTGCCAAAGCATTTGTTTCAGCAGTTGATTGAGCTAAGCAATTAGGAGAAAACATGACATTTATTGATGAACATTTTATGTTGAAAAATGAAGCTGCAAAAGTTCTTTACCAAGAAGTTAAAGACCAACCAATTTTTGATTTCCATTGCCACCTTGATCCAAAAGATATTTTTGAAGACAAGACCTATGACAATATCATTGATCTTTGGCTGAGTGGTGACCATTATAAATGGCGTTTGATGCGTGCACATGGTATTTCGGAGGAAGAAATCACAGGTTCAGCTTCAAAGCGTGAGAAATTTAAAGCATTTGCGAGAACCGTTCAACACGCCTATGGAAATCCAGTTTACCACTGGTCGGCGATGGAGCTAAAAAATGTGTTCGGTGTAGACCAAATTCTAACAGAAGAAAATGCAGAAAGACTTTATGATCAGCTAAATGCATTTCTTGTTGCTAATGATATTAGCCCACGCAAATTGATTGCAGCAAGCAAGGTAAACTTTATCGGGACAACCGACCATCCTTTAGATAATCTTGAATGGCATAAAAAACTG
>DIXV01000069.1:18886-21467 GCA_002436115.1 Streptococcus sp. UBA6071
TCTTGAATGGCATAAAAAACTGGCAGAAGACGACAGTTTCCCTACAATTGTTGCCCCAACATTTCGTCCAGATGAAGCTTTTATTGACCATCGTCATTTTAGGGCATTCGTAGAAAGTCTTGGACATGTGACAGGCAGCAACATTACGGATTTTGCATCATTTATTAAGGCGATGGAAAAGCGTGTGGTATACTTTGCAGAAAATGGCTGTAAAGCTAGTGATATCAGCTTCACTGAAATTGTATTTGAAAAGGCAGATGTCTCTATCCTTAATGAATTATTGACAAAGGTTTTAGAAGGGTATCAGCCAAGTCAATTAGAGATTAATCAGTGGCAAACCGCCCTATTTGCGGAACTTTGCCGATTATATAAACACTATGGTTTTGTGACACAAGTTCACTTTGGTGCTCTTCGGAATAATCATTCTGGTCTCTTTAACAAACTAGGAGCAGACGTTGGAGTTGACTCGCTTGGTGATCAGACAGCATTGGCTATTAGGATGAACAGACTCTTGGATGATTTGGTCAACTCAAACTGCCTTCCTAAGATGATCTGGTATAACTTAAATCCAACTTATAATATAACGGTTGCTAATACCTTGGCCAACTTCCAAGCAAATGAGGAGGGGATCAAATCATACCTTCAATTTGGAGCTGGCTGGTGGTTTGCTGATACCAAACTCGGTATGCTTAATCAGATGAGTGTCCTTGCTGAACAAGGGATTTTGGCTAATTTTGTAGGCATGCTGACAGATTCGCGCAGTTTTTTATCCTATCAGCGCCATGATTATTTTAGACGGATTCTGTGTTCGTTTTTAGGAGAATGGATGACCGAGGGTGAAGTTCCAAAAGATTATCAGGCACTTGGTCAAGTCGTGAAAGATATTTCTTATCATAATGCTTATGCATATTTTAATGATAAGGTATCAAACAGCTAAGATAGATAATAGAAAATGAAGAGGTAATTAATATGGAGATGTCATTTAGATGGTACGGAGAAGATGACCCTGTCACACTTGAAAATATTCGTCAAATTCCAACAATGAAAGGAATTGTGACAGCGATTTATCAGGTACCCGTTGGGGAAGTATGGCCGCAAAAAGCGATTCAAAAGCTTAAAGAGACTGTTGAAGCTAACGGCTTGAATCTATCAGTTATCGAATCAGTACCAGTGCATGAAGATATCAAACTTGGTCGTCCAACACGAGATGCATTGATTGACAATTATATCCAAAGCATTAAGAATATTGCTGCTGAAGGCATTGATACAATCTGCTATAATTTTATGCCAGTATTTGATTGGACACGCACAAACCTCGCTTACGAATATCCAGATCATTCAACAGCCCTTATTTTTGATGAAGAAGTCTCCAAGAAAATGGATCCAGTAAATGGTGAACTGTCATTGCCAGGTTGGGACTCTAGTTATACTAAAGCTGACATGGCAGCAATTATGGCAGCTTACGCAGATATTGACGAGGAAAAGCTTTGGGAAAATCTTGAATATTTTATCAAGCGCATCATACCAGAGGCAGAAGCAGTTGGAGTCAAGATGGCTATCCACCCTGATGACCCCCCTTACTCCATTTTTGGTTTGCCACGAATCATCACAGGTCTAGATGCCGTTGAACGATTAGTCAGCCTTTATGATAGCAAGAGTAATGGGCTGACACTATGTGTCGGTTCCTACGCCTCAGATCCTAAAAATGATGTTCTTGCGATTGCTCGTCGTGCCTTTGAACTTGATCGTGTGAACTTTGTTCATGCCCGTAACATCAAGCTTGGTGAAGGAAAATCATTTAAAGAATCAGCCCATCCATCAGGCTATGGCTCTATTGATATGTATGAAGTTATCAAGCTTTGCCATGAATTTGGCTTTGACGGAGCCATTCGTCCAGACCATGGCCGTATGATTTGGGGTGAGACTGGTCGTCCGGGTTATGGCCTTTATGACCGTGCCCTTGGTGCGACTTACTTATCAGGTCTTTACGAAGCGATTCAAAAAGCGTCAAAATAAGTGCTAGATTGTATTGGCAGAGGCATAAAATCATCTGCCCAGCAGTCACCTAAAAGAAAGAAGGTTTACATGACAAGAGTTATTGAATTTACAGACAAAGTTGTTGTTGTTACTGGAGCTGGTGGTGTGCTTTGTGGGCACATGGCAAAGGCGTTTGCTAAGGCTGGTGCCAAAGTAGCCCTTCTCGACCTGAACCAAGAAGCAGCTCAACAATATGTTGATGCGATTGAATCAGAAGGTGGCTTTGCGAAAGCCTACAAAGCTAATGTTCTTTCTAAAGACAATTTGGAAGATGTCCGAAAAGCAGTTTTGGCTGACCTAGGTCCAACAGACATCTTGGTAAATGGAGCCGGAGGCAATAATCCAAGAGCAACAACTGATAATGAATTTCACGATAGAAGCTTATCTGCGGAAACAAAAACATTCTTTGACCTTGATGAAGCTAGTATTAGCTTTGTTTTCAACCTTAACTATCTGGGAACACTGCTTTCAACACAAGTTTTCGCACAAGATATGATTGGTCGTCAAGGTGCTAATATCATTAACATTTCAAGTATGAATGCCT
>DIXV01000069.1:21665-21874 GCA_002436115.1 Streptococcus sp. UBA6071
ATTAACATTTCAAGTATGAATGCCTTCACACCTCTTACTAAAATCCCTGCATACTCAGGTGCAAAAGCTGCGATTAGCAACTTGACACAATGGTTGGCGGTTCACTTCTCTAAAGTTGGTATCCGTTGCAATGCTATTGCCCCAGGTTTCTTAGTGACAAATCAAAACCGAGAACTTCTTTTTAAAGAAGACGGCAAACCGTCAGCGCG
>DIXV01000069.1:22089-22305 GCA_002436115.1 Streptococcus sp. UBA6071
GCTGAAAAAATTCTTGCCAATACGCCGATGAGTCGCTTTGGAGAGGCAGAGGAGCTTATTGGAGGACTTTTCTTTCTTGCAGATGACGCTTCCTCAAGCTTTGTCAATGGGGTTGTCTTGCCGATTGATGGGGGCTTCTCGGCCTATTCGGGTGTATAGAGGGTCTTCTCCTGATAGGTATGAACTTATTTGTTGAATACTCAATGCTTTAGCCTT
>DIXV01000069.1:22546-23796 GCA_002436115.1 Streptococcus sp. UBA6071
GGTTGGCGGAAGGAGAAAATGATGGCAAAAAATAGGGATAATGTATTCTGTGTAGATTCAGATGGGTGCGCCATGGACACCATGACTTATAAACATCAGCTCTTCTTTGGTCCCATAGCGGCTGATGAATTTGGAATTGAAGATCGTGATCGTTTCTTGACAGAGTGGAATAGTATCAATCTCTATTCTCGGACACGTGGTGTCAATCGTTTTGTTGGTCTTGTTATGGGGCTTGATTCAGCAAGTGTCAAGGGGATTGATAGACTAAGGGCTTGGGTTGAGACGACAAAGTCTCTTTCAACAGTGTCCTTAGAAGCTGAGCTTTCTCAACATCCAAGTGAAGATCTCCAAAAAGCCTTAAATTGGTCAAATAAGGTCAATCACGAAATCAAGTCTTATGGTGGCGATGTTTTAGCATTTAACGGTGTGCGTGACGGCCTTGCCTACCTTCAATCAATTGGTCAGGTGTATGTTGTGAGTTCAGCTAATAAGGAAGCCGTAGAAGAGGAATGGAAGCATCAAGGTTTGCTAACTCATATAGATGGCCTTTACTGTCAAGACTATGGTAAAAAAGAAGATGTGCTTGCCACATTAATTGAAGAAGGGCATGATCCTAGTCAGATGCTGATGATTGGTGATTCGTCGGGGGATTTAGCTGCAGCTGAGCAAAATAAGATTGCTTTTTATCCAATTCTTGTTGGCCACGAAGCCCAATCTTGGAGAGTATTAACAGAAAAAGTTGCGAATGATTTTGCTTCTGGACAATTTAATCAGGCTGAGCAAGAACATTATATCCAGAGTTTTTGGACTAATTTAGACCGCTGTTAGCTTTCTTAAGGAGAGCGTGGGAGGACGACTATTCAAAGCTACCATTGCTGTGGTTCTTGTTGAGGTTAGCAAGTCCAGATTTATCGTGTAAACTAAACAAGAAATTCTCAGTTTTACTAAACTATATTGAAAGGGAACTAAAATGGCACAACTCGTTGATTTAACAAAAAAACCATATGATTTAACAGCTAGTCAACTGGATTGGGTAGAAAAAACCTTGGCAGACTTAACAGATGAGGAAAAAATTGGCCAACTATTTGTCAATCTCTTTTTCTTTGAAGGAGATTCATTCAGTGGCAATCAGCTGACTAACCAAGCTATTCTAAGCAAATACCATATTGGTGGAGCCCGTTACATGACTGGCACACCTGAACAAGTGCAAGGCTTGATTAATGAACTTCAATCAGCTTCAAAAATCCCAT
>DIXV01000069.1:24007-24865 GCA_002436115.1 Streptococcus sp. UBA6071
AGCTTCAAAAATCCCACTTTTGGTGGCCGCAAACTGTGATAGTGGCGGTGATGGTGCGGTCAAAGGTGGGACCTATATTGCATCAGGTGCTCAATCAGAAGCGAGTCGTGACACCCGTGTACCTTATCTTGCGGGACTTGTTTCAGCTCGTGAGGCAACAGCTCTTGGGGTTAATACTAACTTTGACCCCTGCGTAGATATTCTCAAAAACTGGCGCAATACGATTGTCAATACACGTGCCTATGGTACAAGAGCAGAAGATGTTATCACTTATACCAATGCCTACCTTGAAGGTCTGACTGCTGAACGTGACCTTATCCAGTGCATCAAACATTTCCCTGGTGATGGGACTGAAGAGCGAGATCAGCACTTGGTTCTTGGGATTAATGACCTATCACCTGAAGAATGGGAGGCTTCATTTGGAGAGGTTTACCGAAACCATATTGATCGTGGTGTTGAGATGATTATGGCTGGTCATATCGCCCTCCCTTACTACCAGAAAAAACTAAACCCAAACCTTGAGGACGAAGCTATTTTACCAGCGACACTAGCTCCAGAACTGATTAACGACCTTCTCAAGACAAAGCTAGACTTCAATGGTCTTGTCATCACAGATGCCTCTCACATGCTTGGTATGACAGCTGCTATGCGTCGGGAAGATTACGTGCCACAAGCTATAGCAGCGGGTTGTGATATGTTCCTCTTTTTTAACGACATGGATGAAGATTTCCATTTTATGCTTAAGGGGTATCAAAAAGGTGTGATTTCTCAAGAACGTTTGAATGATGCCGTCCGTCGCATCTTAGGCCTTAAAGCTAAGCTAAATCTTCATGTGAAACAAGCCAAAGGAAGCCTGCA
>DIXV01000056.1:0-781 GCA_002436115.1 Streptococcus sp. UBA6071
ACTTAGTAATATCTAATAGTACATAGATTGTGCTTTTCCTCAGGCAATGAGACTCGTAAATAAAGTAATAACTTCAAAGTTTGGTTTGATGTAATTATATTTTGATGATGCTTAACAGGTAAGAAAATTTGTTGAAATTGACTTAGAGACAGAAGAAATCATAAATAAGCTATGTAATCAAAAATAGACTGACTTTAAAAGCCAGCCTCATACTAATATAAATAAAGCAATTGTTTTCTGTTTTTTTATAGTACACACCCTGATAAATTGTAATAAAAAGGAAGTCTGAGGGTGTTTTTCCAGAAGTGTTTCATAATCATTTACCTTTGTTTAATTGACAACTTACTAGTAAGTTTAGTCTAGAGGCATAGAAACGCCATACTTTGTGATAGTTTTGACTCCCTTACCCTGATGGTAAGCTTTATTAATAGCCTTTCTAAAACTTAGGCCCTGGAAATCACTTGATTCTTCGGAAGGAGATAAATCCATGGTTGAAACACTTTTTTCAGCTTCGCTAAATGAGTACCTGTGCCTATGGTTGGATTTAATACCATTTTTATGTAGTATGGATTTTATTGTCTGTTGCAATAGTTTTTGAGGGAGGTTTGAGTGTTGATAAGAGTTTACTTTTCTCAAAGAGATAATAGAAAAAGCACAATGAAGATGAAAGATTGATAATCTTTGTTTTGTTCTTCTTCAAAAGGAACGAAAGGTCGGTAAGGGAGTTGAGTGATTCTTGTGAACAGATCAATGGAAATATCATTAAGCGATTTATGCTACA
>DIXV01000056.1:1123-3746 GCA_002436115.1 Streptococcus sp. UBA6071
GACAGGCATCTACACTTATGTACCAGTTTTTGCCCTTCCTTACAATAACCGCATGAGGAGATGTGATTTTTTCTTTACACCAGCCGACAACATCAGGGGTATCTAGAGACAAATTTCTCCTTATGCGTTCAATCCCTAATGCTGTCGTCTTTAATCTCTCTAAATTATCGAGCAATTCATGCCGTGTAGCCATCATTTTTGTGACTTCCTTTCTCGGATACAGCTTTAGCGGTTTCCTTTCGCATCTCAGTTAGTCTGTTGAGCTATTCTCTTGAATGTAGGCCAACTTTTGTTTTCGGGTTTTTCGCTTAAAGAAACTTTCTGCACTCATAGCTGCATTTTTGTTATTAAATGTTTCTGAGTACAGGAGCCTGACAGGCCGTCGTGACTTGGTGTATTTGGCTCCCTTACCTGCATTATGAGCGCTTAGCCTTTTTTCAAGGTCTGTTGTATAACCCGTATAAAGGCTACCATCTGCACATTCAAGCACATACATATAGGCTTTTTGCTTGGCATTTTTTCCAAAATAAATCTCAAAAATCTCATCCGTATAGTCGCCATTCTCCCGATGGACAATCAAAGGAGGAAGAACCTTAAGACCATCAAAGGAACCGTCTTTAATCGCTTCAATTAAAAGCATATTGGCATCTTTCCCAAATTTAGGATAGACAAACTGGAGGCGCTTGGGTGCCAGTTTATACTTTTTCATCGTGGCAATAATTTCTAAAAAGCGGTCAGGACGATGAACCATGGCTAATCGTCCATTACTCTTTAGGGCATGTCGACTCACCTCAAAAATATCTTCCAAATTAGTCGTCACTTCGTGTCTGGCTAAAAGATAGGCTTCTGAGAGGTTTTTCTTAGAGGTCTCTGTCACTTTGAAATACGGAGGGTTGCAAAGAATAAGATCGACTTGAGAGCGTGGAACATGGCTTAGGAGGTTTTTTAAATCATCATTAATCATACTGACTTGGTCTTGAAGCTGATTAAGCGCAATAGAGCGTTGCCCCATATCTGCTAAACGCTCTTGTAACTCAACTAGCCTAATCTCAGCGGATGTTTTAGTAGCAGAAAACAAGCCAACAGCTCCATTTCCAGAACATAAATCAACAATCAATCCTTTTTGAGGAAGTCGTGGAAAGCGTGACAAAAGAACACTGTCTACAGAGTAGCTGAAGACAGACTTGTCTTGAATAATTTTAACGTCGCTTGAAAAGAGCTGATCGATGCGTTCTCCATCTTTCAAATTTACTGTTATCATGATATAATTATAACACATGATTACCAGATGGAGAGGTAAACTTAGGATTTTTCCTAAAACTCTACCTTCTATTTCCCCATCTTATTCAAGGAGAGAGACTTTGTTTTATACTTACTTACGTGGATTTGTATCCTTTGTTCTTTGGATCGTTAACGGTAACACACATTACCACAACATGGACCGACTGATATCAAATGATGAAAATTATGTCTATGTCGCCCCGCATAGAACCTGGTGGGATCCCGTTTTTATGGCCTATGCAACTAGACCTAAGCAGTTTGTCTTTATGGCTAAGAAAGAACTGTTCAAGTTCCGAATTGTTAATTGGTGGATATCTATGTGTGGTGCTTTTCCTATTGATCGTGAAAATCCAAATACAGATGCTATCCGCTATCCTGTCAATGTCCTCAAAAAAACATCTAAATCCTTAGTCATGTTTCCATCTGGTAGCCGCCACTCAAGCGATGTTAAAGGTGGTGTCGCCGTTATCGCCAAGATGGCTAAGGTTAAAATCCAGCCTGCTGTTTACCTTGGACCTCGCTCTTTTAAAGGTCTGCTTAAACGAGAACGCATTGATATGAACTTTGGTGAGCCTATTGATATCTCCGATATTAAGCGGATGAATGATGAAGGGATTGCTGAGGTCGCTAGGCGTATCCAAACATCTTTTGATGAGCTTGATGCAGAAATGGTAGCTGTTCATGATACTAAAAAACCTAACCCTCTCATGTGGCTCATTTGGATTCCTGCTGCTTTAGTGGCTATTATACTAGCTATCTTAACAGCCCTCTTTAGTTTTATTGCAAGCTTTATCTGGGACCCAAGCAAAAACCGTAAAATTGACTAAAACATAACCCTCGGTTTTACTCTTATCCAAAAAGCTTTCTATCTCCTAGTATAGAAAGCTTTTTTACGGATAAGACAGATACAAAATGAGAGTCGCAGCCGATGCTTCTCATTCTATCTGTAGCGAGTAAGTCCTTATATTCCTCTTATTTACTGATAGCAGAAGAGAATGGCTAGGGATTTTTTCTCTTCAAAAGAATTGCGAACCCTACTATTATTTAATTCGGTCTCAGGAAAATTTGCTTACACTACCTCAAAAAATAAGGAGACCCTTCTTTAAAAGAAGGGTCTCCTTATCTTGTTTTTAGCTTAGCAAAGCTTATCTTTCACCTTTGTTGCGAATAACAAAGCCGCTTTGTTTCTCACTTGATGTGCGATGTGGTTTTCTATTATCTTTATTATAGAAATCTTTGCGATTCTTATTAGATGTGCGTTTGAATTCTCGACGATCTCCATCACGACGGTTGTTATTCTCCCGTCTGTTGCGGCCTCGGCCACCCTTTCCTTTGGACTGAT
>DIXV01000056.1:3917-5990 GCA_002436115.1 Streptococcus sp. UBA6071
ATCCTTTGGACTGACCTGGTGCAAACTTAAATGGCAACGGCTTTTCTCGTGCAATTTCAACTTCAGGTAAGTGCTCAGGATCTTGAACGGTCAAAGTCAAGATATACATTGCCAACTCTTCTGGTGAAAACTCTGCGGCTAATTCACGCGCATCTTTCCCAAATTTTTCGAAATTGGATCGGATGCTTTCGTCAGCAAAATCACGTTCAATCTTCTTGAGGGCTATCTTTTTCTTGGCTTGGAAAGCTTCTTCTGCTGTTGCAGGCTTGAAGCCCTTCATGCGTTTTTTTGTCAGATTTTCAATGATAGATAGGTAGCCCATTTCATTAGGCGATACAAAGGTAAAGGATTGACCTGACATCCCAGCACGGCCTGTCCGACCGATACGATGGACATAACTCTCAGGATCTTGAGGAATATCATAGTTGTAGACATGTGTTACCCCTGAAATATCCAAACCTCGAGCAGCGACATCCGTTGCCACCAAAATATCTAGGTTGTTGTTTTTAAAATCACGTAAAACACGAAGGCGTTTATTTTGATCAAGGTCTCCATGAATTCCTTCTGCACGGTAGCCACGGATTTTTAACCCACGGGTCAATTCATCTACACGGCGTTTGGTTCTTCCAAAAACAATAGCCAAATCCGGTTGTTCCACATCCATAAGGCGGGTCATGGTATCGAATTTTTCATTCTCTTTAACACGGAGATAGTATTGCTCTACCAATTCTGTTGTCAACTCATTAGCTGCAATACGCACATGCTCAGGCTGCTTCATGAATTTGACACCAATTTGTTTGATCGGATCAGGCATCGTCGCTGAAAAGAGTAAAGTTTGACGACTTTCTGGTACACGGGAAATAATCGCTTCAATATCTTCTAGAAAACCCATATTCAGCATTTCATCTGCTTCATCGAGGATAAGAGTTTCCACTCCATTCAGTTTAAGCGCCTTACGTTTAATCAAGTCTAATAGGCGTCCTGGTGTTCCAACGACGATATGAGCTCCTGATTTAAGGGCTTTGATTTGTTTTTCAATACTGGAGCCTCCGTAAACAGAGCGCACCTTGACACCTTTTGTCCGACCGAAACGGAACAATTCTTCTTGACTTTGCACAGCCAATTCTCGTGTTGGTGCAATAATCAGAGCTTGGACAAGTTGATTAGCTGTATCGATTTTATTAAGTGTAGGCAGTCCGAAAGCTGCTGTTTTACCCGTTCCTGTCTGGGCTTGACCAATGACATCCTTCCCTTCAAGGGCTAAAGGAATTGTCTGCTTCTGGATAGGTGTTGGCTCTGTAAAGCCAGATTTTTCGACTTCTGACAAGACATCTTCTGTCAGATTAAGTTCTGTAAATTTCAATAGTTTCTTCTTTCTAAAAAGGCAGTGCGAAGCTGTCTTATAAGGCATAATGTGTTGTTTAATGCAACCTATCTAGTATAACACAAAAGAGAGTAAAACTCTACCGTTTACTCTCTTTTTCTAACAGATTGGTCAATCTTCTTAAAAAATACCTCAAAAAATCTAATAACTATCTGCTATAAGCCTTTGCGAGCTTCCTTTGTTGCAGCCACAAGTACCTTAAGGGCTGCAACTGTTTCGGCCTCTTGCCGTGTTTTTAAACCACAGTCAGGATTAACCCAAAATTGATTGGCGGATAGCTTCTGAAGAGAACGTTCAATATTCTCTAAGATTTCTTCTTTCGTTGGTACACGAGGGGAGTGGATGTCATAAACGCCCAAACCGATCCCCAAAGGATAAATATGGCTCTCAAAAACAGAAATGATATCTCCGTGGCTACGGCTCGTCTCAATGGAAATAACGTCTGCATCAAGGGCTTGAATCGTGTCAATAATTTCATCAAACTTAGAATAGCACATATGGGTGTGTATCTGTGTGTCATCCTTGACAGATGATGTTGCAATCCTAAAGGCCTCTACAGCATCGTTGAGGTATGCTTTTTGTTTTGCTTTTCTAAGCGGGAGTCCTTCACGGAGCGCTGCTTCATCCACTTGGATAATAGCAATCCCAGCATCTTCTAACAAGCTAATCTCATCCTTGATAGCAAGACG
>DIXV01000056.1:6198-6747 GCA_002436115.1 Streptococcus sp. UBA6071
TAGCAAGACCGATCTGATTAAAGAGGTCTCCTCGACTAATATCTGTCCGTTCAAAAGACCAGTTGACAATAGTAATTGGTCCCGTTAACATCCCTTTAACAGGGTGTTTGGTCAAACTTTGAGCATAAACCGTTTCCTTTACAGTTAGAGGTTGGATGTGCTTGATATCCCCGTAAATAATCGGCGGCTTAACTGCACGGGAACCGTAAGACTGTACCCAGCCGAATTTGGTCGTGGTAAAACCAGCCAATTGTTGACCAAAAAATTCAACCATATCCACTCGCTCAAACTCCCCATGAACGAGAACATCAAGACCCAACTCCTCTTGAAGTTTGATCCAACGGGCGATTTCAGACATGATAAATTCATGATAGCCCTTATCCGTTAGCACTCCACGTTTCCATGCCAGGCGCTTGCGACGGACTTCAGCGGATTGCGGGAAAGATCCAATGGTCGTGGTTGGTAAAATTGGCAAGTTAAGCCGGTCTTCTTGAACTTTTCGGCGATTCTGAAAAGGCGTCCGTTCTTTTTTAACATGCGATAAATCCT
>DIXV01000056.1:6893-9316 GCA_002436115.1 Streptococcus sp. UBA6071
GGCGTCCGTTCTTTTTTGACATGCGATAAATCCTCAAGACTAACCTGACGGAATTCTGCATTCTGAAGAGTCCAAAAGGCGGTCACCTGCTTTTCAAATTCTGCGGTTTTTCCATCAGATAAGGCTTCTTTTAGAAGAGCTAATTCTGCAATTTTTTCATCCGCAAAGGAAAGTCCATCAAAAAGAACAGTTTCCAAGTGGCTTTCTGCTTCCTTACTTACTGGAACATGAAGTAAGGAGGAAGATGGCTGGAGCACCAATTCCTTGACCTGACCTTTAAGGCTTGTGGCTAAATCAACTAAGTCATCAAGATTGGATAACCAAATATTACGGCCATCAACAAGACCAGCAAAGACCGTCTTATCGGCAAACAGACCAGATGTTACAGCCTCCAAATTATCTTTTTTTCCATGAACAAAGTCAAGACCAAAAGCAAGCGGTAATTGAGATAGTTTTTCCGCTGAAACCAGAGCCTCAAAGTAGGTTTGAAAGATGAAGGTCACTTGAGGGTGAGCAGTAGCTATCTCTGTATAGATTTCTAATGCCAAGTCTACATAGGCCTCTCCCTCATCTGTCACAAAAATAGGCTCATCAATCTGGATATACTTAGCCCCTTCTGCTACCAGTTCTGCAAAAATCTCTTTGTAGAGCGGTAACAAGCTCCTCACTGCCTGAGCTCTATCCGTCACGCCAGACGATAAGGCAACATAGGTAATAGGTCCTGTGATAACTGGTTTAGCCTTATCTCCTATCAGTTCTTTTGCTTCTTTATATAAGTCCAAAAGACGGTGGTTGGTAAGCTTAGGCCTTACACCCTCCCACTCAGGTACAATATAATGGTAATTAGTGTTAAACCATTTTTTTAAACTAGATGCCACATGCTCCTTATTGCCTCTAGCTATATCAAAATAAAGGTCAATATCCAAATGACGGTTTTCAAAGCGTTCTGGAATAATATTAAACTGTAAGGAAAGATCCAGTATGTGGTCATAAAAAGAGAAGTCTCCGACTGGAATAAGATCAAGACCAAGACCTTCCTGTTTTTTTAGAAAGTTCTGGCGAAGCCGCTTACCCTCGGATAAAAATGCTTCCTGAGACAAGTCCCCTTTCCAATAACTCTCCAATAATATCTTCCATTCGCGATTTTCTCCTAATCGTGGATAGCCTAAGCTTGTTATTTGTGTCATTATCTTTCTCCTTTTCGTTTATCTTATGCTTGTTTAAATAACTGAGTGGTCATCTGGTGAATGTGCTTAGCGGTTTCTGACTTGTTCATGGTGTAAAGATGGATACCTGCAACATCTTGGGTGACCAAATCTACAATTTGATCAACAGCATAGGCCAAGCCAGCCTGTTTAAGCGACTCTGGATCATGCTCATATTTTTCTAAAATAGCCTTGAATTTTCTAGGCAGGCGAGTTGATTGGCAGGTCTTCAAAAGCCGTAAAATCTGTGACCGATTAATGACTGGCATAATGCCCGCCAAGATAGGAACATCTATACCTGCTAACTGGCATTTTTCATAGAAATCATAAAACCTATCATTATCAAAGAAAAATTGGCTAATCAAAACATTGCAATGGGCATCCACCTTCTTTTTAAGAAATTTAATATCTGTCAACTGACTAGATGATTCGGGATGCCCTTCAGGATGACAGGCACCTGCAATATAAAAGTGACTTTTTTCTTCTCTGACATAGGTAATCAGATCACTCGCATATTGAAAATCGGTCTTTGGTGATAGGTCAGGGATATAATCTCCTCGTAAGGCCAGAAGCTTGTTGACGCCTATCTCATCCAGCGAATCCAATACACTTAGCACTTCTTTACGATCCAAGTAAGCTGCAGGAAGGTGAGCGATGGTCTCAATGCCTAATTTATTTTTAACATAATCTGCCAGATGGATAGTTGTTGCTCCGATATTATGTTTGTTATGACTACAGGTAACACTAATAAAGTTTGGTTTCAAATCCTTAAGGTCGTCTAAGGTTTGAAAAATCTTTTCTAATCCCACATGTGTATTGGGTGGGAAAATTTCAAAAGATAATCTCGTAGACATGTCTATACCTCCTTTACCTTTATTGTGCTTATTGTAACATCTCTTCCCTTGTCTGGCTAACTGTTGTTTTTTATTCTTTTATATAGTTAGAAACTATAGCTATATGTTTTTGGTTGGTTTTGTTTCTGTTTTTCAGTGATTTATTTTATTTATATATAGCCATTAACTATATCTATAACTAATAGCAGTTCTTGCATTTTGTCTATAGTCCAGACGCCTATTGCCTAAGCTTTAAACTTCTGTTATAATGAACGAGTCACAAGAGGAGCTACTTGCTGAGAATGGCCTTGCCTAAACTCTTAGAACCTGATCGAGTTAGAACTCGCGTAGGGATGTGGTAAATAATAGTGTGGGGTCAAGTCTG
>DIXV01000056.1:9595-9918 GCA_002436115.1 Streptococcus sp. UBA6071
CCCTTCACACGATTAACTTAACATTCAAGAGACTAAGAGCTTTCCCTAGCCTACCTTTCATCTGCTTTGGTTGTGACACTATCATCAAATCAGCATTGCCAATTAATCCGATAATTGGTCGCTATGGAGGTTTTTATGTCAAAAAATCGAATACAAGCGTTATCCGAGATTGCCCTTTTCGCAACAATGGCCTACGTTTTAGACGTCTTTACTCAGCCTATGCAGTTTGGGCCCTGGATTTCTTTCTCTTTTAAGATGCTCCCTATCTTTATCGTATGTTTTCGTTGGGGGACTAAGGCGGGTGTCTTGTCTGGCCTCTTATG
>DIXV01000056.1:10119-10341 GCA_002436115.1 Streptococcus sp. UBA6071
TGTCTGGCCTCTTATGGGGACTGCTACAAGTCATTACAGGAGAAGCTAGCAAAGGCTTCCTTAATCTCTTTCAAGGGTTTTTAGAATATTTTGTCGCTTTTTCCCTTATCGGGATGGCAGGCCTTATCAAACCCTTGGTTGATAAAAGTTTTAAGGAAAGAAAAAAGATACAGACCCTTGTCTATACTATCTTAGGTATTCTCATCGGAACAAGCAGTCGCT
>DIXV01000056.1:10542-10722 GCA_002436115.1 Streptococcus sp. UBA6071
CTAGGTATTCTCATTGGAACAAGCAGTCGCTATCTCATTCACTTCTTTGCTGGTGTTATTTTTTGGGGCAGCTACGCCCCTGAAGGCAGTAATATCATTCTTTATTCCTTTACCATCAATGGCATATCTGGTCTTGGTGAAGCCCTGACTTGTACCCTTCTTATCTGGCTCTTATATCCT
>DIXV01000056.1:11085-16042 GCA_002436115.1 Streptococcus sp. UBA6071
GAATAATAGAGCTAACGGTCATCCCAACAGATTAAAAGAAAGCATAGAGTTATCTGACCCCTAGATAGCTCAGCTCAAAATGACTATAGAAACACTAAAGGCACTGAGAATTTCCATGTTGGAAACGCTCAGTGCCTTTTGTATTACCTATTGCAAGACGGCTGATGCCAAAGCTTGTTGAATCTGAACAACATTGTCATCTGATTTAAACTGCAAAACTTCAGTCGGCTCAAGGGCGGAAGAGACCCAGATTTTCAACTCTGCATCCAGATCAAAATGTCCCGACGTCTCTACTGTAAAACGTGAGATTGAACGATAAGGTAGCGATTTATAGGATGTTTTTTTCCCAGTAACTCCCTGCTTATCTACCAAAATCAAACGGTAGTCCGTGAAAATAATCAAGTCACGAATCAAGCTGAAAGCAAGATTGACACGCTCATTGGGAATCAAAATGTCGACCAACTGCCGTTCGACCTTCTCCACATCCTTTTGAGAAGCATTTCCCAATAGACCACTAAATAATCCCATAACCATACCTCCTAAATGTTTTAAACGCATTAAACCTTATTGAAAAAGGCCTCTGACGATAAGAAGGTGAACATTATGCATCCTTCTTTTTTCTGACAAAGTCAGAGATGGTTTCAATATCTGCTGGGTCATCAAAACCAAAGAAATAATTGACATCTCCAAGAAGATCTGCAAAAGCCCCTGTCATGTTACGTTGCTCAATAAGCTTATCTCCGTAAACACGTTTAATCTCCTCTTCGCTATGCTGGTAATCATTTTTACGTCGGCGCGAAACCAGAAGGGAATACTGCGAAAAATCACGCTCAGGTAAGGATTCGCCAGAAACCAAAGCCGCATAATCATGGAAAAGATTGATGCGATGGCCATGGTTATACACATCAACTGTAAAACCACCTGCTGGACGATTGTTGTATTCCAAAGCGATATAGCTACCATCTGCCTGACGGAAAAACTCAATATGGAAAAAACGTTCCTTCATGCCAAATTCTTTAACAACTGCTTGACCGTATTGCTTCAACAATGGATCAATTTCCTTAACAGCATAGTAGGCAATGTCTAAGGTGCCTTTTAAAAGTTCAAAAGGTGTTTCACAGTAGGTCAAGCTGGTCTCATAGACAATCTTCCCTTGGCTATCAACTAAGCCATCATAAGTACACACTTCTGCGGCATCAACAAACTTCTCAAGAAAGTAGATGGTCTCTTCATTCCAAGTCTCTTTGAAAGCTTGAACAGATTGACTGTCTGTCAATTTAAATGTCCCTGCAGCTCCAACGCCATTATCAGGTTTGGCAATAAGAGGGAGTCCGAGCGCTTTTACTGCTCGATCAACAGCAATTTTAGTCTTAACGACCCTACCAGGAACAACAGGAACACCAGCCTTCTTGAAATATTTTTTCATCTCAGACTTCAGTTTGCTCTTCTTTAATTCCCTAGGTTTGAGACCAAAAACATTAAACTGTTCACGTAGGACAGCATCCTGCTCCAACCAATACTCATTTTGTGACTCAATACGGTCAATCGGACCATGCTTATAAAAGAGAAAAGCAACCGCCCGTTTAACTTCATCTAAGTCCTCCAAGTTACTCACTCGGAAATACTCAGTCAATGCCCCTTGCAAATCTTCTCCCAATTGATCATAAGGCTCTTGTCCAATCCCTAGGACTGTGATACCTTTCTTAGAGAGTTCAATCGTAAACTGCTGAAAGTTTTCAGGGTAAAATGGTGAAATAACAATATAATTCATAAAAACACCTCTTTAAAATCCAACTTTTGATAAGAAATATGGCATCTGTTGACGCCACCAAGGCCAATCATGGGCGACATCTTCCCCCCACTCATCAAACCAAGCAGGGATTTGTTTCTCAGCAAAAGCATCTTTTAAGCTATTATAAGATGGCAAGCCGTCCTCTTCCCAATCTCCCTTACCTGTACAGATAACAATATCTGACTGACGGTATTGGTCAATAAACCAGCTATCATTTTGTTGCCAAATATAATCACTCGGCGAATTGTAGTAAACAATTT
Organism: Streptococcus sp. UBA6071; assembly: GCA_002436115.1. GTDB lineage: Bacteria > Bacillota > Bacilli > Lactobacillales > Streptococcaceae > Streptococcus. The sequence goes on from DIXV01000056.1 coordinate 13,138, forward strand.
GGTCGTGACCATAATCACCCCCGAAAAAGCGAGCATCATAAATCCCTGAAAGTGCAATAACCTTGCGAAACACATCTGGGTGTTGCAGGAAGAAATTGACAGCATGATAAGCGCCCATAGAGCAACCCGTTGTCATCATCGGATCAAACCAACCTGTTTTGTGCTTAATGAAAGGAATTGCCTCTTCAATGATGTAATGATTATAAATCTGATGAGCTAAAGCACGGTTATGCATAGACTTTTCCTTGGCTAACCAACTTTCGCTATCAATACTACTAAGCGTAAAAAACTGAAGCTTTCCGTCTTCAATAAAGGACCGACAGGCATCAATCATTCCAAAATCAGCATATTCATTGTGGCTACCTCCAGACGAGGGGAAGACAACGACAGGCATACCTGCATGACCATAGCGATTAAGCGGCATCTCTCTCCCTAAACGACCAGACCAATGACTTAAAGATTCAAAATTCATAAGAACTCTCCCAACTATTGTTTGTCTTATTTTATCACGAATTGCTTACTTTTTAAATAGCCTTCGGTAGAAAATCTTTTAAAAAACGCAGTTTAGCCGCACTTCATGTCTTAATTATTCGGACAATAGTCCTAAAAACTACCATTTTTCACTCAAGAAACGCAAGCATTCTGGCAAATAAGTCGCCCAAATGTGCTCATGGTGAATTGCTCCAACAACAACATTGAGCTTTATGTTATCTAACGGCAAGCCCGCTTCTAGAAGCTGACGATAGTAAAGAAGAGATTCGTCAAGGTAAAACTGTTTTATATTTCCCAGCGTCAAACTTTCATCTGTGTCGTCTCCCTCTTCAGTTCCGACTTGGATATAGACCCTCTGTTCAGGATCAAGTTCTCGTCGCTTGATGAAACGGTCAAATTCATTACGGTTTAACCAGTTTGCAGAAGAAAAAACACCCAAACCGCCGATTTGCTCTTTATAGACCACTCCCATAAATTGGGTAATATTCCCCCCAAGGGAAGAGCCAATCATAGCCGTATGTTTCTTATCAGCCTTAGTGCGATAGTTCTCATCAATAAAAGGTTTGACCACTCCCATGACAAACTCTGAATATTCCAGCCCTTTGCCTCCCATATTCTGTTCAGCAGGATTGATCACATTCGAAAAGCGCCAAGGAGCGTACTCATCCATTCGAGAAATATGGTTATCAATCCCCACAATAATCATCCGAGGGATATCTGGATTGCGTTTGACTGTTGGAATAACCTTCCAAGAGTAGCCTGTAAAAGCTTCCTTACTATAAAAAACATTTTGCCCATCATGCATATAGACGACAGGATAATGCCGTTCGGTGTCTTGATGGTAATTTTTGGGGAGAAGGACACGAACCCTTCTCTTCTCCCCGAGATAAGGGACTTCAAGCTCATGACCTATCATATCCAAATAAAAATAATGCCTGTTCACAACTTCCTCCTAATCAATCAGTTACTTTGATTATACTATAAGGTGTAAGCTTTGAAAATAGTTAACCTGCACTTTTTCAATAAAGCCCATAACCTCTCGCCTCTCTTTTAAGCACTAATTGACACATTCTTAACCTGTCAGCTTCCATTCTTTCCTTAGTCGACGGTTTCGAGAAATGCAATCAAGATTTCAGCTGATTGTCTACCTGCGTCTACAATAAACTGGTCAAAACTAACGGTGGCATTATGGTCTGCGGTATCACTAATAGCTCGAATAACCAGACAAGGTTTTCCTGCTGCCTTGGCAGCCTGTGCAATAGCTGCGCCTTCCATTTCAACAGCTAAAACATCTGGAAAATGTGTTTTAATGAGAGCAATCTGTTCATCACTGGCAATAAAACTGTCCCCTGTTGCAATCAATCCCACATGACTTGCCAACCCTTTTCGGGATATAATCTGCTTCATCTCCCCTAAAAAATAGCTGCTGGTCGTATAATACAGAGGCTGTCCAGGAAGTTGTCCAAAAGCATAATCAAAACCGGTCACATCCACATCATGATAGACCAGCCGATCTGCAATGACCACATCTCCCACTGATAAACCTTCTGCAACAGCACCTGCTGATCCTGTATTGATAATGGCATCAACCTTATAATAATCTGCTAGAATCGCCACGCTCATTGCGCTCATGACCTTTCCGATACCACTCTCCACGAGAACAACTTGATGGTAACCAATGTAGCCCGTGTGATAGACTTTTCCGAGGTTAAGGTGCTTTTGAGCTCCTCCCAACACTTCCAGCAAGGCTTTGAGCTCTTCTGGCATAGCTGCGATAATTCCAATTTTCATGGTCTTCTCCTACAAGTAAAAAACTGCTAGAATAAGGGCAATAGCTAACAAGACAATAATCAGTAGAATACGGTTAACTTTACTTCGAAAAAGACTTCGTTTCTCATTTTCAATGCGACGACTTTTGGCGACACTCGGTTCAACATAAATAGGACGAGTCTCGTCCAAGTGGGAGTGGCGTTTAAGTCTGGCTAAGTCTTTTTGGCTAAAATGCACCTCTTTGGTTTCCTCATTATCCGATAAAATATCTTCCAAACGTTCTCCTTGATTGATACGTTCGATGATATCATCTGTTAATAATGGCTTGCCCATAGTTACCTCCTATTTGCCCTTAATAATTCAAAATATTGGAGGGCGATGATGGTTTTGGCATCACAGATATCTCCTTTGGCCACATGAGCCTTGGCTTCTTCTAAAGTCATCTGGTAAAGCTCTATCGTTTCGTCGGCATCCTGCTGACGAGGATTATCTACTTTGACCAAGTCTTCCGCCAAATAAAGGCGAATCCTCTCATTGCAAAAACCAATAGCCGAATAAAAATCATAGAGCAATGTCAGCTTGTCGGTCGTGTATCCTGTTTCTTCTTCTAACTCACGTAAGGCTGCATCTACTTCGCTACCTG
>DIXV01000056.1:16288-17724 GCA_002436115.1 Streptococcus sp. UBA6071
TTTTCAATCGCCTTGCGATATTGCTTCACCAAGATAAGGTTATCATCGGGTGTTAGTGCTAGAACTGCAACTGCACCTTTGTGGAAAACTAACTCTCTGGGAGCCGTCCCCTTACCCGCTGGCAATTCCACTTCATCTAAAACGACCTTAAAGATATGGCCGTCAAAAATCTCTGTTCGTTTTAAGGTTTTTTCTTCAAATTCCATTCTTTCTATTTCCTTTCTAAGGCATTAGGAAGCCGTCAACCAGACTTTCTTACGTCTAGCAATGCCCCTCTCCATTATTATAGGGGCGCTCAATGCTTAGCTAGCTCCAGCTTCTCCTTGGTTCATCCTAATGTTTTTTAGAGAATACTTTTCTTAAATTGTACTATAAATAGCCAAGAAATGCCAATCCCATCTGTTTTCTGACATTTCTGCCCGAAATCGTAGCTCTATTGAGACAGCCCTTAAGAGGGGCACCCAACCAGTTCCTGAAAAGGGGTGGACTTGAAAATGAGAGGGCTAGCTGTGAATCCTTTTGTTGCTCTTTCTTTGACCGTCACAAAAAAAGGAAACATTAGCGGTTCTTTTTCTGTTAAGTCGTCTTTAACGTAGGCTTTGACGAAATAGCATGTTATGGATAAAACAGTAGTCTTAGCAAGCCATCACAGGGCTTCCCATTTTGTGAAACACGTGGAAAAGGAAGCCTAATCTGGCTTCCTTGATGGTTTAAATCCATGCTCTTCAGAAGGGGGAGACTGTTAATCGCCTATCCGATTCAACTTATCCCTCAGAGGTATGGTTGTTTTTTTGATTTTCCGGATGGTGCGGCTTGTCTTTGGCATAGTCTTCTTTATTGATCTGACGACCACGCCCTAGAGCAACAGCATTGTCTGGCACATCTTGTGTAATGGTTGAACCTGCTGCCACCAAGGCATTTTTACCAATCTTAACAGGGGCAACAATCGTTGCGTTGGAGCCGACAAAGGCATTATCTTGAATCTCTGTTAGATACTTATTCTGCCCATCATAATTAACAGTAATTGTTCCTGCTCCAAAATTCACATTAGAGCCAACTTTTGAGTTGCCAATATAAGTCAGGTGACCCGCCTTTGTGTATTCTCCAATCGTTGACCCCTTGATTTCAACAAAGTTACCAACATGGGCAGCTTTCTTAATAAGGCTTCCTGGACGAATATGGGCATAGGGCCCCATGGTGACACCATCTTCTACTTCAGATTCCTCAACAACAGATGCTGTAATCATTGCATTTTTACCAATCTTTGAATTGACAACATATGTATTATTGGTCAAGGTCGTTCCTGAGCCAATCTGTGTTTTCCCCTTTAGGGTGACATTAGCCTCAATCGCAACATCTGGTTCAATAGTAACATCGATATCGATATAAGTCGCTTCTGGATCAATGAAAGTCACCCCATTGACCATATGCTGATT
>DIXV01000056.1:17890-25883 GCA_002436115.1 Streptococcus sp. UBA6071
AAGTCACCCCATTGACCATGTGCTGATTCGTAATGCGCTGACGCATAACTTTTTCTGCTGTTGCCAGAGCAAGGCGATCATTGACCCCTAAACTCTCGTTAAAGTTGGGAAGCTTATAGGCTCCAACTTTCCCTTGATTTTCACGGAAAACACTAATAACATCTGTCAGGTAGTACTCCCCTTGTGCGTTATCTGTATTGATGTTTTTCAAAGCCTCAAAGAGGGCTGCATTATCAAAAAGATAGGTTCCAGTATTAATTTCCTGAATCTTCTTTTCATAAGCATTAGCATCTTTTTGCTCAACAATCTTAACCACTTCTGCATTGTCATTGCGAATAATCCGACCGTAGCCAAAGGGATCCTCAGCTTGTGCAGTCAAAATAGTGGCTATATTCTTATGTCTGATATGAAAGTCAACTAAATTTTTTAAGCTTTCTCCAGTGATTAGAGGCGTGTCTCCTGCAATGACTAAGGTCTGCCCTTCAAGTCCAATGAGTTGCTCTTCAGCCATCATAACTGCATGGCCAGTCCCTAGCTGCTCCGTCTGCTCGGCAAAAAAAGAGTCTCCTTCTAAAACCTGACGGACAAGATCAGCCTTGTGCCCTACGACTGTCACTGTCTTTTCAGGCTCAATGGCATCAACCGCACGAAAAACGTGTTCTAACATTGTGATACCAGCTACCTTGTGGAGGACCTTGGGGAGATCGGATTTCATACGGGTACCTTTACCCGCTGCCAAAACAATTGCATAATTTGTCATGGTTTTCTTCTTCCTTTTATAAAGTGATGATTCTAACGTGTTTATTATATCATGATAAGAAGGTAATGTTGCTTCTTTTTTTATGGTTTTTGTGGCGTTTAAGCTTCGTTTAAGTGTAATGTCAAAAAACGTTAATTACTTAAAAAAACAACAATCCTTAAAAGAGATTTTTCTCCGTTTTCTCCTCGTCTGAAGGATCAGTCAAGACGAGCTTTTTTTAGAAAACATTACTGATAGTCTCCGCCACTAACACCGTAGTATTCTTCTAATGTGAGGCCAGATGTATAAATGGCTTTAGCCTCGTCACCAATGAAACGAATGTGCCAACTTTCTGCCATGTAACCTGTAATGGACTCTTTTCCTTCAGGGTAACGAACAACAAAACCATACTCATGGGCGTTCTCTTTGAGCCAATTGGCAGCCGTCTCTTCCGTCAGTAGAGCACCAGATGACTCCGTCAGATCAAAGGCCAACCCCGTCTGATGTTCACTATAACCTGGACGAGCAGAATAGCGGTCTGCATTCTCCTGCCCATCTGATGCAACATAGGACTGGTATAAGCCTGTCTGGGTCTCATAACTCCTAAAGCCACTGTAATTATTGGATACATCGTATCCCAATACCTGCATCTGTTCAATTAAAGACAACAAAGCAGCTTTTGCTTCTGCATTTTCTCCTGGATTGTAATCAGCTGACAAGGGGTATTTTTTGTTAACAATGATAATTTCCCCATAGTCTCCCGAGATGCTGTGGTAAGATCCATTGTTGCTTACTAGGTTTTCACCAGTCTCTTGCTGAGTAGAGCTTGCTGTCTCTTGTGCTATTTCCTCAGACTTTTCTGTTTCCGCCTTAGGTTGTCCGTTTTGGCATGCAACCAACGTCACGGACAGCAAAAGCAAGGCTAATCTTTTACATTTCATCATTATTTACCTATTCCCTATTAAATGTATCTAAAAGCTAAGTGATAGACGTAACAGCCTCCTCTAAAACTGCCATAACAGCTTGGCTATGTTCCAATGCCTTTTGAGCTTTTTCGACATCGCGAGTCGCAATGATTCGCTCAAATGCCACAAACTCATCATGCATTCGATGGTGAGGGCTATTCTTATCCATTAACTGCGGTTCTTGCCCATTAAGTGTCAAACAAACTTGAGGCAGACTGTTGGTTGGGCCTAAGATACTTAAACTTCCTTTATTGCCTTGGAAAGTCGTTCGAATCTCTGCACTGGAATCCTTTGAGGCGATACAGACCACTTTAAAGTCCTCATAGTCCATAAGCAGTAAACCGGAGGTGTCAATCCCTTTTTCAAGGTTAGCCAAGTATTGAACCATTTTAGGTGGTCCAAAAAGACCAACAACTAAGTGAATATTATAGATATTAAGGTCACGAAGAGCTCCTCCTCCTTTTTTAGGGTCAAAAGCTGGTGCAATCTCACCTGCCTTAAAGGCATCGTAACGAGAGGAATATTGAGAATAATTGCAGGTAACGATTTTAAGTTGCCCCAATTGCTGTAAGTTTTCTTTAATAAAGGTGAAATTCCCAAGGTACTGATTGGTAATGGCCTCTAAAAGAATGAGATTGCGCTCCTTAGCGAGCTTCGCCAACTCTTCTAATTCCGATGCTTTTAGGGTGAAGGGTTTCTCACAGATGACATGCTTATGTGCTAATAAGGCTTTTTTAGCATAAGCATAATGCAAGTGATTCGGAACGGCCACATAAACAGTATCAACCTCAGAATTAGCCAATAGAGCGTCATAGTCACTCGTCACCTGTCCTAGACCATAAGACTTTGCTAATTCCTCTGCCAGAGTGATACTTCGAGGCGTTGCTAATAGAGCAACTAAGCTAATGCCATCAATCGTCTTTAAAACAGGTAGCACTTCTTTTACAATCATTCCTGTACCAATTATTGCTAATTTCATTGTATTCTCCTTTTTTAAAAACCTGTTTAGTTGTGTCCTAAACTAGCCTTCTCAACACACGCCTGCCTTTCTCCATCAAGCCAGTCTAAGCCTAACCGCTTCTTTACTGGTAACTAATCGTGTGGGTCTTGGCGGGCAAAAAATCCACAAAATCTTGTAGCGCTCCTTCAACTTTTACAAGAGTATCTGCCGATAAAGATTTGGCGAGATGTACTTCTATAGTTAGAAGCCCTGCTTTAGATAATCTCCGTTTGAACAAGCCAACTGCTTTATTTTCCACAATAATTGAGCCACCCCCATTTTCTAAAAAGAGGGGGTCTGGAAAATCTGAGCATTTTTCAAAGGTTATGTCTCGATAGCTCAGTAAGGCCTCATCAAAGAAAGGAAGAAGGGTCGTCAACTTCTCTTTCTCTTTTGAAGGAGAACTTTCCTCTTTTAAAAACCAGAGCTCTGTCCCCTTATAAGAAGCCGAACCTGCATGAAGCATTGAAAGTGCCAATCGAAGCTCTTTTTTGGTCAAATTAACCCATCGCATCATGTCCTTAAGAGAGGTAGGTCCATGCCCTTTTAAGAAGCGAAAAAGCAAGCTTTTAATCGCTTCTTGACGGTTAAAGTCTCTCAGTGGCGGGACAACAGTATCCAGCAAGGTATAGGTGTGCTCTCCTTTAGCTGTCGGCTGCCCTGAACAAATCAAGCCCTTAGCCTCCGCCATCATGAGAAGATGCGTCAGTGCTCGGCTTTGGTGATGGTAATTTTGCTCTGTCAGAGCAAGCATAAGCTCTTTTTTCGTCAAGGAGTGATGGGCAAGGATTTCTTTTAAAATGGCAAAAGAAGCCACACATGTCTCTTGTGTCAGCCCTACTTTCCTGTAAATAGAGGCAGAACTCGAGAGGATTTTTTCTCCTGTTAAGGCGATTAACCAGCGAATATCGTCCTTATGGATATAATGCCAAGTTGGGCGCAAAAGATGGGTCCGCAAGATATTGCCTTGATGTAATTCCTCAAGGATGTCTTGCTCTGACAAGCCTGTCCGAAGGCTAAAAGAATAACGCGCCATCGCTTGATCTTGTGCTTGAACGGCAAGACTTGCTCGAACAACTTCTTCGACGGTTTTATAGGACTTCACCCGTCCTAAGCCATGCGTCTCTAGTCTATCTTGAAGAATCCCGTCCAGCATCAGTCTCTCCTCTCTCACTTCAAACTCCATCCTCCGTCTATTTTAATAATTTCTCCTTGCATGGAGGCCATTTTCCCCGAGGCAAGAAAGGCGGTTAGTTCTGCAATTTCTTCTGGCTCTGTCCATCGCCCGATAGGGGTTTCTTGCGCTACCCACTCTGCCATTCCTCCCTCTTCAAAGTCAGCCTTGGTCATGGCCGTTTTAACAGCTCCTGGAGCTATACCAAAAACTTGAATCCCAAACCTGCTGTAATCAAGAGCTAATTGCTTGGTAAAGCCAGCTAAAGCATGTTTGCTTGCGGTGTAAGCAAGACCTCCTCCACCTGCTAAAAAGCTTGCAATAGAACACATGTTGATAATGATTCCTGACTGTTCTGTCACCATTTTTGACAGATAATGTCGCGTTAGGCGAATGATGGAAAAAACATTTACTGCAAAAATATTTTCGACTTCTTGATCAGTCACTTCAAGCAGAGGTTTATAGGCGTCTAGTAGACCAGCAGTATTACACAAGATGTCCACGTGTGGGACAAGTTGATAAACTGTAGCCAGATCTTCTGTCAGCTCAAGCTGTAAGAAATGAAAATCTCCAGCTAGATGAGGAGAGGCTGAGCGATCAATCCCATAAACCTTATAGCCTTTTTCTAAAAACATCTTTGCCTGAGCCTGTCCAATACCGCTAGAGACCCCTGTTATTAAGACCTTTTTAGTCATAAACTTCTATCCAGTCAACCGCAAGAACATCACAAGGGGTTGGACTCCACATTGAAAACCCTTCTCCCTCTCCTGTCACATTGATCAGAAAGTATGGGGTTACTTCCAGCTGAACACCCTTCACTTCTATCTCATCAAAGAGTTGGATATAATTTTCAGCACCGCCCCAACCCGTGCGAACGTATTTTTTCTTAGCCTTAAGTCCTGGTAAAATGTCTTCAAATGTCATGATTTGCTCCTTATCTGTAAGTTCTTCCCTTTTATTGTACCACGGAATCTGATGGAAGTGCTATTGAAAAGGTGGTAAAGCGGTCCTTTAACCTCCTCCTTCTAAGACCAAGACAAGCAGACCTTTAGGAGAGTACGGACTATCGGTTCAAGTTCTTATTGGACACCTTCTTCTTCAGTTGTGTCTGCCTTGTCGAGTAATCAATATAACCTTTAGCAATTCTAGCGACAAAGAGACTTATAATCCCCAACCCAAGCATCACATAAAAAACAGAAAAGAGCTTTCCAATAGCAGTTGAGGGGGCTAAATCCCCATATCCGACAGTTGTCAAAGTCATAAAGCTAAAGTAAAACGCATCTAGTATTGAAAATTTTTCAACGGTCGTGTAAAAAAAGGTGCCACTAGCTAACAAGGCAAGGGTCAAACCAAGTAGGGCTTTGGTTTCTTCATCTTTAAAGGCTTCTGCTAAAGACTTTATCAGTCTTTGTAGCGTTAAAATAAAAGATAGCATCTCTCATTCCTTTCGTTTTAAGGTGATGGAAAAAAGGGCATTAGAAATGCTCCGATAAAGACCTGTCTACTCTAAACACCAAATTTTCCTCATCAAAAGTTCCTTTTAACCGATAGGATAACTGATCATCTCTTTCTACATAACCTAAACGCACTAAACTTTCCACGAAAATATCATAACGTTTCTGTTTCACCTCTTCTTTTCTGGTGAACTTGAGAAGAAAGGCGGTTATGTGTTTAAGGGCATAATCGGGATTAACATCTCCTAAGATAGCATAGAGTTGCTTTTGTTTTTGAGAAAGCGTTTGGGCAGTTCTTAGCTTATGAAAGTAATTAGATAGGGTAAGCTCCTCTCGGCCAATACCTGTTGTCTCCACAAGACGAACCTGATTAAGAGGATTTCTTAATTCTGTTTCAAAAGTTAGTGCCAACAAGTCTTGATAAACTGGCGAATCCGTATCCACAAAAAGCTGATCATCTAAGCAAATCGTCTCCACCGTTTCCAACAAGGGCAAGTTAAGGCTGTAACGCCGATGATGGCGTAAAATATAGTTGGCCCGCACATACTCTTCCATGCTCCGATCCAGATGATCAACCTGAGGGAACTCTTTCTTTATCTGTCGTAAAATAACATGGTCATGTGTCTGCAAATAAGCAATCAAATCTTGAAAAAAAGGCTGAGCTGTTAGTTTGTTGGGATTAATAATGCGTATCATACCTCCATTATAGCAGAAAAAAGGGCGAGGAAACGCCTCAACCCTTACATTTATTTGCCTAATTTTAGACAGCCCTATCAGTGGGAAACTTTTTAAAATCTAGCATGGTATCCTGACTTTGACCCAAAGGTATTTCCCCCCTGACAAGTCTCTCTAGTGTCAGCTTTTACAATACTATTTGTTTTCCGCCTCAAATCTCACCATAAAATCAATGAGAGCGTGAACGCCTTCTATTGGAAAGGCATTGTAAAGACTTGCACGCATTCCTCCGACTGAACGGTGCCCCTTGATGTTTTTAAAACCTGCTGCATCAGCTTCTTTGTTAAACTGATCGTCCAAATCTTTTGATGGGGTTACAAACGGAATATTAGCCACCGAGCGATCAACAGGATTTTTAACTGGACTCGTGTAAAAATCAGATTTTTCGATAAGGTCATAAAGCAAAGCCGATTTTTCACGGTTGCGTTCTGCCATGGCTGAAACACCACCAAGTGCCTTGACCTGCTCAAAGACCAATTTAGCCATATAGATACCAAAGGTTGGTGGGGTATTGTAAAGTGAAGCATTGTCTGCCTGAATCCGATAATCCAACATACTTGACAGAGCAGGCTCAGCATTTAAGAAGTCTTCTCGAATAATGACAATGGTGACACCCGCAGGTCCAATGTTCTTTTGTGCCCCTGCATAGATCATGGCAAAGTCTTCAACCTGATACTCTGCTGCCAAGATATTAGAAGACATGTCGGCTACGATTGGAACACCATTCGTGTCTGGCAAGTCGTAAATAGCTGTTCCTTCAATCGTATTATTAGTCGTCAAATGAACATAGGCTGCTTCTGGATCAATAGCTGACGCCTCAAAGCTTGGAATATGGTCAAAAACAGTCTCTTCTGATGACGCCAATAAAATAGGGTCAAAAGCAAGTGTTTTGGATAATTTAACAGCCTCTGTGTAGGCTTTTTTACCCCATGATCCTGCGACAAGATAATAGGCCTTCTTACCCAAAGCAAGGTTCAAAGGGATCATCGAAAACTGGGTCGATGCGCCACCTTGTAAGAAAAGCACCTTGTAATTGTCAGGAATATGCATCAAGTCACGCAACAACTTCTCAGCATCTTTAATAATGGCATCAAATTCTTTGGACCGATGGGACAGCTCCATAACACTCATGCCTGAGCCAGCATAGTCTAAAAATTCAGCCTGTGCTTTTTTCAAAACGTCCTTTGGCAAAACAGCAGGACCTGCAGAAAAATTATAAATAGTCATTCTCAACCTCCTAAGGGAATTGCCTATATTATAGCATAATATCAAGGCGCTTTCTAGAAAAGAATGGAAATTCCCTTCATCTTTTCCCACTTTTTGAAAAATAAGGCCTCTGCTTTTTAAGAACGAGAGTCGGCTGAGTCAAGGCTTTCCTAACGTATTAGTTGACGCATTTAAGCCGTGATAAGTCTGATAAACGTCTTGACGTTCCAATTGATAGGACTTTGAAATCTCTTTAATGGCTTGGTTGGGCTTATAACCTTGTTCAATTAGAGCCTGAACAAGCGCTTTAATATCCAGATTCTCTGCTGAATTGGGTAGGGAAACGTCACTGGCACCGTCAACAATTAAGAGACACTCCCCTTTTAAAGGATGGTCTTTCACGTAAGTAAGGATTTGAGAAATAGTCCCTCTTTGATACTCTTCATAGATCTTGGTTAATTCTCGAACCAAGACAAGCTGGCGATCTCCATAAACGGCTAACATATTGTTAAGAGTTGCAGAGACCCGATAGGGAGATTCATAGAAAATTTGACTTTCTGGATAGGCCTTTTTCTCCTGAAAAAAACGCTCTTGTTGCCCTGTCTTTCGAGGTAAAAACCCATAAAAAACATGAGGCTGAGGAGCAATCCCAGAAGCAATGAGGGCTGTGATACCAGCTGAAGCTCCAGGCAAAGCGACTACAGGAATCTCCGCAAGGAT
>DIXV01000056.1:26081-29276 GCA_002436115.1 Streptococcus sp. UBA6071
ATCCGCAAGGATTGCTGCTTTAACCAAATCATGACCCGGATCAGAGATAGATGGAAGACCCGCATCCGAAACTTGAGCGACATTCTGGCCAGATTCTAAACGCAGAAGTAAATCTGGAATTTTCTCAAAGGCATTGTGATCATGGAAAGAGGTTTGACGGGTTCCAATCTCAAAGTGTTTCAGTAACATCCCTGTTTTTCGTGTGTCTTCTGCTGCAATCACATCAACCTCTTTCAAGAGATTGACAGCACGAAAGGTCATGTCCTCCAAATTCCCAATAGGTGTCGGAACCAAATAGAGCGTTCCTTTATCGGTCTGCGATGTAAATGATTTTTGAATGTGCATAGCAGCTCCTAATTTCGGTAAAGTAGCTCTAAACAAAAGGCACACGATTCGTCATTTTCACGGCGTTGCCCATAAAAAACCGTACAGACATGAAAACCATCATCATAAATTTTTTCTAGATTACCCGCTCCCTGCTGTAAAGACACCTCGTCTGTTGACAGCTCTAATTGGTCTAATCGTTCGCGTAGCTTGGTATTTTCTAGCCTCAAGCTCGTATTTTCCTCAACCAGTCCTTGAATGCTATATTTAATAGCCTCAACTTCTGCCAAGGTCATCATTAAATTTTGCGAAAAGTTATCTAAACTATCGAAAATTTCTCTCTTATCCATGCTACTCCTTTAGTTGAAAATCATATATTCTAAAACGTTTTGAAAATTGACATTGACCTGCCACATTCGTTTGGCTTGCAACAGTTGCTCCAAACCTTTCTGAGCTTTGGCTGAGGTCAACTCTTGCCCTAAGAGCAGGGTTAAGAGGGACAAGATTTGAGCTTGTTCTGTCTTGTCATTTGCCAAAGTAGCTAGCTTAGCAGTCGACAGGTAAACAAGCGGATCTTCTGCTAAAAATTGTGCCACCCACTTCTGGCAAGCACTTAACAGCTCCCTGAAATGTGTGCTGTTCGCTAAAGCGATTGCTGAATCGAGGTCTGATGACAAATCTACCAAGAGTTGACTCTGACTCTTGAGTAAGCCAGTCTTTTCCAATTCCTTTAGCAAGAGGTCACGGTTTTTAGGAAAATGAAAAATTTGGCAACGGCTCCGAATGGTTGGCAGAACAGCTGTTTCCTGGTCTGTCAGAAGAAAAACGTGGAGTTTACTCTGGGGTTCCTCAATCAATTTAAGCAAACTGTTAGCTGCATTAGGATGCAGCTTATCAGCTCCCTCGATAATAAAGACTTGTTTGTCCGATTCAAAGCCAGACCGATAAAAGTCCTGTAGGAAGGTCCGAACCACATCCGTTTTTAGGATATTGTTGGTCGGGGCTATCCTTTTGACATCTGTAAAATCATTTGAAGCAATCAAACGGCAAGCCCGACAAGTCTGGCAGGGCAAAGCATTTGATGGTTTCTCACAGAAGCATGACTGGGCGAGCATCAAAACCATCTCAAGACTGGCGAAAGAACCCGAAAAGAGATAGGCATGGGCGAGCTTATGACTCCTTAAAATCTGGTGAAATTCCTGAAAGAGTCTTGGTTGCCATTCTTGTAATTGTTCTATTGTCATCTTAATATCCACTAAAAAATCGGCTCTCAATAGCTTGCCAAGCTTCTGCCACCACAGAGTCTAGGTCTTGGCTAGCATCAATCTTAACGATGCGTTTGGGGTCTTTCTCTAACTGGGCAAGATAGCCTTCTCGCACACGTTGGTGAAGGCTTAAGCCTTCCATATCCAAACGATTGATTTCATGACCACGTGTCTTTTCAATCCGCGCGAGTCCTTCTTCTACATCAATGTCAAAATAAAGTGTCAAGTCAGGTTTCAGACCATCTGTTGCAAAGTGATTGAGCCAATCAATATCATCTGTTGACAGGCCACGACCAAAACCTTGGTAAGCAATAGAGGAATCAATAAAGCGATCCACCAGAAGAATCTTATCTTGGGCAAGAGCTGGCAAGATCCGTTCTTTCAAGTGTTGACGGCGAGCAGCAATGTAGAGGAGCAACTCCGTCTTGGCATCCATCTGGGTATGAGATTTGTGGAGAATAAGCTCTCGAATCTTCTCAGCGATAGGAACCCCACCAGGTTCTCTCGTCGTTACCACCTGCCCATAGGCCTCAAGTAACGGGAGAAGATGGTTGGTAACAGTCGTCTTACCTGCACCATCAGGCCCCTCAATTGATATAAAAATTCCCTTATGCATCTCGTTTCCTCGTCCATTCATTTACCTTTTATTTTATCAAAATTTTCCAAAAAAATCTCAGTCACCGCTAAATTATCTTCTCTTTTTCTAAAATGAACGAAAAAAAAGAGCAAGCCTCTTGACCATAAGCATTTTTAAAGCCTCTAAACCTTGAGTCCTCAAGTCTTCTCTCAGCAGGCTCTTTCATAAAACGCCTGTTCAGGCTGTCTGAAACAAAAGAAAAGGCTATCGTCAATAACTTAAAAGCTGAGTTAATAAGACTTTCAAGACCTTGTCTTCTACTTCAAAGCCCCCTTATCAAGACTAAAAAGAAACAACCTATGTTTAAGAACACAGGTTGTTTCAGGAGATATGAAAAAAGAAAAGTTTTAGGATTGAGATTATTCTATAAGAATAAACTTAAAGAAAGCTTAAATAATGACATTTTTTAAAAAAAGAATTTTATGCTAATAACTATTGATTTTTTTTGCTTAATTAGCGTATTCTTTGACATCTTCAATCATGATCTGAGTAGATTCCAAACCACCACCGCTAAGATACCAAAGGTCAGATGTCAAGGTGATAATCTCAGAGTTCTTGGCTGCCTTTGTCGATTGGATGAGTTCATTGGCAAGTAAGGTTTCATTAGACGAGTTATCTCCTCCTACAGCTAAGGTACGGTTAACCACAAAAATCTTGTCTGGGTTGATCTCACTTACACCTTCAAAACTAATGGCTTGTCCATGACGACTATCTTTGATGGAAGCGTCGGTCGTCTGAAAACCAAGTGTGTTGTAAAGAAAGGCAAAGCTTGAGTTGGCTCCGAAAACAGACATACTGCCTTCATTTAACATCAGACTAAGGGTCTTCTTGTCGGATTGACTGTTGCTTTTTGCGATGGCATCAATTTGTTGGTCTAGTTCTGCTAACTGTGTTTCGGCTTCTGTAACAGCCTTGTCACCATAAATGCTGGCAAGAGTTTTGACGTTAGATGTGACAGAGTTCCAGTAA
>DIXV01000047.1 GCA_002436115.1 Streptococcus sp. UBA6071
AGTATCTGAGTTATTCAGAAGCAAGACAACGCTATTTCTGTCTCTAGAGATAAAAACAAGCGGTTTAGCGTTTTATCTCTTCCATGATATAGGCTTCAAGAGTATCGTCTATTTGAAGGTCATTAAATTTATCAATCATCAAACCACCTTCATGCCCATTGCCTACTTCTTTAACATCATCCTTATAATGCTTAAGACTGACAAGTTCGCCATCATGAAGGACAATCCCATCACGGATGACACGAACCTTACTGTCACGAGTCACTTTACCAGATAGAACCATGAAGCCAGCGATAGTTCCAACTTTAGACACATCAAAAGTATCACGAACCACGGCTTCTCCAATAATTTTTTCTTGGTACTCGGGATCCAAGAGCCCTTTCATGGCATCCTCAACTTCTTCAATCACCTTGTAAATAATGCTGTGAAGACGAATATCTACTTTATCTGTCTCAGCCTGCTGGCGAGCAATTGGGGTCGGTCTGACATTAAAGCCAACAATGAAAGCGTTGGAAGCTTCTGCTAGGGTAACATCTGACTCATTAATGGCTCCTACCGCTGAGTGAACGATGGAAACTTTAACACCTTCCACCTCTATTTTTTTCAGAGAAGCTGCTAGAGCCTCTGCAGACCCTTGAACATCTGCCTTGATGATAACATTAACTGTTTTAACTTCACCTGCTTTTAGCGTATCAAAGAGATTATCCAGACTAACACGGGTTGTCACTTGACGTTGCTTCAGAAGAGCTCGTTTAGCACGCTCTTCACCTGCTGCACGTGCCGCTTTCTCATCCGCATAAACTGCGAAACGATCTCCAGCCATTGGAGCTTCGTTAAGTCCCGTAATGGAGACAGGCGTAGATGGACCAGCCACCTTGACACGACGTCCCAAGTCGTTCGTCATCGCACGGACACGACCGAAGGTATTCCCGACAACAATAGGATCCTGTACATTAAGTGTTCCTTGTTGGACTAAAAGAGTAGCAACTGCTCCCTTTCCTTTGTCTAAGCGTGCTTCAATAACTGTACCGATAGCTCGAACAGTTGAATCAGCCTTTAATTCCTGAAGTTCTGCGACCAAGAGGATGGTGTCTAAGAGTTCATCAATATTTTGGTTGAATTTCGCCGAAATTTCAACGAATTCACTCTCACCACCCCAAGCTGTTGAGATGACACCATGTTCAGCCAATTCACCAATAACACGTTCTGGATTAGCTCCTGGCTTATCAATTTTATTGATGGCAACAATGATTGGGACCTCAGCTGCCTTGGCATGGTTGATTGCTTCAATCGTTTGTGGCATAACACCATCATCTGCAGCCACAACCAAGATTGTCACATCAGTGACTGAAGCACCACGCGCCCGCATGAAAGTAAAGGCTGCGTGTCCTGGCGTATCCAAGAACGTAATTTTTTTGCCGTTCTCTTTGATTTGATAAGCACCGATATGCTGAGTGATGCCTCCTGCTTCGCCAGTTGCCACACGAGAGTTCCTCAAGGTATCTAAGAGAGTCGTCTTCCCGTGGTCAACGTGCCCCATGATTGTTACGACCGGTGGACGTTCGGTTAAGGCTTCAGGATTGAGATAGCCTTCTTCCACAAAAAATCGTTCAATATCAGCTTCATCTACCTGTACTTTTTCCTTGGCTTCAATGCCGTAATCCACCATAAGTAACTCAATGGTATCCCCATCCAAAGATTGGTTTTGGGTTGCCATTACGCCCATCATAAAGAGTTTTTTGACAATTTCAGCTGGCTCACGTTTGATCCGTTTTGCAATATCAGCAACTGTCATCCCTGCTACATATTCAAACTCTGTCGGTAACTCATGGTATTTACGTTCAGTTGTCGGTTTATGCGGCTGATTCTTCTTGCCCTTTATGTTTCTCTTACTGTTCCAATTGGAAGTTCTTTGATTTCTCACTTGCTGGTTATTTCTATTCCTATTATTTTGTCGATCATTACTGCGTGATCCGGCGTCTTTATCCTTGTGATGACCTTTTGATTTATCGGTCTTATTTTGCTTCTTCCTACGGTTATCTGTTGGTTTTTCAACAGGAATTGGAATAACATCTACTGGAGTTGATAAAGGTACTGCTTTTACTGCTTCTACAGGAGGTTGCACTTCTTCTGGTTTAGGCTTACGTGCCTGAGCCTGACGTTGTGCTTCCTTGTTTACTTGATCTTGCTTAAAGCGTGCTTCACTACTAGCTGAATAAGCCGCATTTTGCTCTGCCTTTAGAGCTGCCGCTCTTGCCTTAAAATCAATACGTGGTCCCGTCTGGTTAGGTGTGTTTTGTCGTTGGCGATTGTCCTGGCGACGATTCCTATCAGGCTGACGGTTAGCAGAGCTTTGCTGTCCTTGACGGCGGTCATTACGGTTAGCAGAAGTTTGTTGTCCTTGACGATGGTCATGACGATTAGTGGAAACATGTTGCGTTTGCCGATGATTCGTTTGGCCAGCTCTTGAATCTTGACCTTGATTGCGATTACCTTGGCTCTGTGGCCCAGCATCTCGCTTATCATTGCGACGTCTATCACCACGTACTGCCTGCTGTTGCCTTGCTTTTGCTTCACGTTCTGCCTTAAAATTACGGCTCTGCGGCTTAATCGGGGTTGATGGAGGCGGTCCTGTTTGAACTTCTGGTTGAGGCTTCACTGACTCCTGATTTTCAACAGTTGTTGGTTTTTCTGGAGTTGGTGCTTTCTCTTTCTGAGAAATGGGGTGTTCCACCGTCTTATCTGCGGCTGCTTTTTCAAGACTTTTCCCTTTAAAACTCGCAACAATTTTAGCTGCCTCATCTGTCTCAACGCTAGAAGAATGACTCTTAACATCCAAGCCTAAATCCTTAGCTTTTGCGACCACTTCCTTACTTTCTTTGCCAATTTCCTTGGCAATTTCGTACAATCTCTTCTTAGACAATATCTTGCCCTCCTGTTCTATTCCATAATAGACCTCATCTTATTTACAAATCCAACGTCTGTCACTGCGATAACCTTTCTTGGTTTACCAATGGCAGAGCTAATTTCCAATGCTGTTAATGCTGTGTAGATACCTACACCATAGTAGTTTGACTTGTCCTCTATTTTCTTTTTTAAATTTGGACCTGCATCTTTTGCTAGCATTACCCATTTGGCTTTGCCTGTTTGGATACTTTTGACCACTAATTCTTCACCTGAAATTAGCTTACCAGCACGTTGAGCCAAACCTAATAAATTTAAGAGTTTCTGTTGATCATTCAAGACCGAGCCCTCTTCTTTTTACCTTATGATCCACATAGGCGATAAGGTCGTCGTAAAACGATTCAGCCACTTCGACACCAAACGTTCGGTTAAAAACCCTTTTTTTCTTGGCTAATATGGCTTCATCATTGTCTAACTTGATGTAAGCTCCTCGACCATTTTCTTTTCCTGTGGGATCAATGAAAATCTTTCCGTCTTTATTTTTAACAATGCGAAGCAGGTCCCGTTTATCAATAATCTCTCCTGAAACGACTGATTTTCGCAAAGGAATTTTTCGCGTTTTTGCCATCCAAAACCTCCTAGTCTTGATTGTCTTCCACACCAAATTCTGCAGCAGCTGTTAACATATCACCGTCCAAATCTTCTGGAATTTCTTCTTCAACCGCTGCTTGCTCAGCCTCTTTAGGGGTTTCTTCTCCAAAGACTGCGGCTTCTTGAGCCTCGTATTCACTAGCTGATTTGATATCAATGCGAAACCCTGTCAAATGAGCTGCCAACCGCACATTTTGCCCACGTCGACCAATGGCTAAAGAGAGCTTGTTATCAGGAACCACAACAGTGGCACGTTTGGCATCGGCTTCATCAAAGAGTACCATATCAACCTCAGCGGGTGCAATGGCATTATAGATGAATTCTGCTGGGTCTGCTACCCACTCAATCACATCAATATTTTCCTCAGTTGGTACCATCCGATCCTGTCTGGCATCGTATTTTTCTGGATGAAACTTCCCAGTGATTTTCTTGATGTTTGCTCCACCTCGTCCAACAATTGTTCCAATGGCGTCCACATTAGGATTATGGCTTCTCACTGCAACTTTGGTGCGATCTCCTGCTTCACGTGAGACGCTCATAATTTCGACTGTGCCATCATACACTTCTGGAATTTCCTGCTCCATAAGGCGTTTAATCATCTGTGGGTGGCTACGGCTAACAAAGACATTGACCCCTCGTCCACTATCTTCAACCTTATACACATAGACATCAATCCTATCATGAGATTGGAATAGTTCCCCTGGAATCTGATCCTGTTTAGACAGTTGAGCCTCAATACTCCCTAAGTTAACATAAATAAATTTGTTATCGAAACGTTCAACTGTTCCTGACATAATCTCATTTTCATGTTCCTTGTAAGTATTGTAGGTGATAGCGCGTGTTTGCTTTCGCATCTTTTCCATGATAGTCTGCTTAGCTGACTGAGCGGCTACACGGCCAAATTCCGTCGGAGATTCTTCAAATTTAATCTTGTCTCCCAATTCATAAGCGGAGTTAATAGCTAAAGCATCCTTAAGAGAGATTTCTAACCGACTATCAAAGACTTCATCAACCACTTCACGGACAGTATAAACTTGAAAATCACCTGTTTTTTCGTTGAACTCAATCGTAACAGATTCAGCCTGTCCATATCGACGTTTATAAGCCGAACGAAGAGACTCTACCACTGCATCAATAATATCTTCTTTTTTAATTCCTTTATCTTCTTCCAGTATACGGAAGGCATCTAGCATTTCTTTGCTCATGATTTTTCCTTTTGTGATAGTGGATTCTCTTTGCTTTCAGACAAGCTACCAGAGGACTGATAAATCGCTACCTCACAGATAGTGAAGAGCTGAGCTACGGCAAAGAAAAACACTATAAACTACAAAAGTTTCCTTTCTTCGTTATAATTTTACAGCGAGACGCGCTTTGGCTAAACTCGCATAGGGAATGGTTACATTTTTTTTGATATTTTTGTCCCTATAAGCTAACTCTAGGGTTTCTCCATCAAAGGCCAACAGGTCACCTTCAAAAACCTTGACCTTATCAATTGCCTTATAGAGGCTAACATTGATATATTTTCCAACGGCTTGATGTAAAGCTTCCTCTGTCTTCAAAGGACGTTCCAAACCTGGGCTAGTCACTTCCAGCATATACTGGTCTGGAAAAGGATCTGGAGTTATTTTATCTAATAAGGGGCTGATAATCTCTGATAATGCCGTCGTGTCATTAAGTGAAATCCCCCCTTCTTTATCCACAAAAATGCTCAAGACCATATCGCCCCCGAGTTTGGTGTATTCTATATCCACCAATTCATAGGGGGAATGAATGGCTGGTGCCACAACTTCCGTCACCAATTCAACAATCGTTGCGATTTTACTTACCTCCTCAACTTCTTACCATAGAAGAGAGGCGAAGATAACCTCTTCGCCCCCTTTCTGTATTTCTGTTATGTTCAGTATAGCACAAATTAAAATAATTGCAAGTAAAAAGCCATTCAAGCCGTCTCCTTGAGCAAGTCCCTCTTATTTTCGTCCCTTAATAAACCTCTTATCTCTGCTGAACTAATTTCATTTTTCTTACTTATCTTATTGGACGTCTTCTGTTAATCCACTGCTCAACGAACCTTGGCCATATACCTTTTGAGGGCTTCTTATCCCCTTTTTGAAATTCTGAGCTTGACAAACCAGCGACGGCTGTCCATAAGAGTGCTGGTCGTCCTAGTCTATACCATCCCAGCTCTCAAATGCCAAACTAGGCTCGGCATTAAGATCCAACTGAGCAACCCTGCCTTTATCCAATTCAATTGCCGCCGCAAAGGCTATCATGCCTGCATTGTCTCCACAAAGACGCAGAGGAGGAAAGATGATTTTGACATCTCTTACGTCATTTGCTAGCCGCTCACGCAAACCTTGATTAGCAGCGACACCTCCAGCAACAACTAGGGTCTTAACAGGGTAGTGGTCTAATGCTTTTTTGGTCTTCGTAATAAGAATATCCATAACCGCTGTCTGAAAAGAGGAGGCTAAATCTTCTTTAGACAAGTGCTCACCTCTTTGCTGAGCATTATGTTGAAGGTTGATAAAAGCAGATTTGAGACCTGAAAAAGAGAAATCTAGGTTATCTTGGGTAATCATGGCCCGTGGAAAATCATACGTATTTTGCCCTATATGAGCTAATTCATCGATTTCTCGACCTGCTGGATAGGCCAAACCCATTAGCCGACCTACCTTATCATAGGCCTCACCAACCGCATCATCACGAGTTTCTCCAATGATTTTATAGTCTCCTTCTTCTGCCACATAGACAAGTTCGGTGTGCCCTCCACTGACTAAGAGAGCCAGTAAGGGATAGCTTAAAGACTCTGTTTCTTGTGCTGCCATCAGATGACCTGCCATGTGATTAACAGCGACCAAAGGAAGCCCATTAGCCCAAGCAAAGGCTTTAGCAGCAGCCACTCCAATCAAAAGAGCACCTACCAAACCAGGGCCCTGAGTAACAGCCACAGCCGATAATTCATCCGCTGCTATCTCTGCTTCTTCTAGAGCTTCCTCAATACAGGTGGTGATTATTTCAACATGGTGACGACTTGCAATCTCGGGTACAACTCCACCAAAACGCTTGTGACTATCAACTTGGCTTGCGATAATATTGGATAAAAGTTCCTTCTCATTCTTCAAAACAGCCACACTGGTCTCATCACAGGAAGTTTCGATTGCTAAAATGTATCTATTATTCATCCCTCATTTCCTTTCATTAGGATCGCATCTTCAACAGGGTTATGGTAGTAATTCTTTCGAACAGAAATATGTTTAAAACCGGATTGTTCATAAAGCTTCTGAGCAGCCTGATTAGAAGCCCTGACTTCCAAAAATATGGGGTCTGAACTCTCTAATACAACGGCTAAAAGCTTAGAAGCCAACCCCTGCCTCTGATACTGTTTCTTGATTGCCAGATTGGTAATCTCAATTTCCCCATAAAGTTTCTGAATTGCCAAAAAACCAGCGACTTCTTCTTTCTTATGGATGTAAAAATAGTGGGTTTCCATCCGCCTTAAATCTGCCAAAATCTGAACAGGTGTCCAAGAGAATTGCCCATGGACATCTTCCAAGATAGCAAAAACCAGTTGAGCTTGTTCTTCTATTGTCTGTGTCATATCACACTCTCTTAATATAGTCACCGGTATAAGACCCCTCATGATTTTTAAGCCAATTTTCCTCAGCTTCTACTTTTTTCAGGTAGCTAGGAACAAAGCTATGCACTTCAACTGGAGGCAGATGTTGTCCTAATTTGCCCATTTCATAAGCAGAAGGCAGGACACTCATTTGCTTTGCTTCAGGAAACTTACCCTCAATTTGATCAGAAAAATGCGCGAGCTCACCGACAAAAGTTAAAGGATGGTGGTTTTCTAATTGGGATAGAACCGTTTCAAAATGGGCATGTCGATCTCCTGCAATGGCTTTTCCATTTTCGTAAAAGCCAACATAAACATTGTTTCGCCGTGCATCAATAAGAGGAATAACCAAGCCTGAACTTTGGACAGACAAGGCCAGTGTCGCTAGACTGGATACCCCAACTAGGTCAATTTTAAGAGCATAGGCTAGGGTTTTAGCAGTTGCTACTGCCATCCGTAAGCCTGTATATGAACCTGGCCCCTCTGCTACCACAATTCGATCCAAATCACTCGGTAGAAATCCTACCGACGCCATGAGAAAATTAATAGTAGGCATGAGATTAACACTGTGGCTCTTTTTGATATTAATAGTCGTCTCTGCCAGCAACTGATCTTCAGATAAAACCGCAACGGACAAAGCTGTGCTTGACGTATCAAAGGCTAAAATATTCATAGTCTTCCTTTCCTTTGTCACTAGTGAGCTATCCTTAACCCCAAACTCCACAAAGTGACTCCTCTACTATTTTACAACAGATGAGGCAAATTGTTGGTAATTTAAGTCAAAAAATAATAATTATTTAAATTTTACGCATATATTTTTTAGGCGACGCTTCATCTCTGTCCCACAGTGACTTTTTCAAGCCTTCATTTCTTTTTTATGATGATGAGAGCTTCATTGCTAACACATCACTCATAACTGCACCTCTTCTAAAAATAGAGAAGCTGCCAGCACTATTTTTTTCTTTTTCAAGGCATTTTATCAGCTAATCTTCTGTTTTTGTTCCCCTGACTTGATTAGAGTCCTTCATCTGTGGTATAATCTAGTAGTTAAACATTCAGGTCAATCTTATTACTTAGGAAAACTTAATAGGAAAATGGGGCTGGGATAACTCCCTAGCCCTTCGCTTGAGTAACGTTTTAAGAGATGAACAGTGGTTGACCAATCGCAAATTCACTTATCAACAGCTTTTATGTCGGTCCAACATTTTGCCATTTAGGATAGTAATATCTGAGATAAGTCCTTTTAGCCTAGCAACCTAGTGAGAACTACCATTTAGATTAGGTTCTTCTACCTCTTTTATACCGTTTGACCCTACCAAAGAAAGGAAATCTATGATTTACAAAATCTTCTACCAAGAAACTAAAGAACGTAGCCCAAAACGTGAGCAGACCAAAGCATTTTACTTAGAAGTTGATGCCAAGGACGAACTAGAAGGTCGCATCCAAGCACGCCAGCTGGTTGAGTCCAAAACGGATTACAATATCGAATTTATTGAACTGCTTACAGACAAGCACCTCGAATATGAAAAGGAAACTGGCGTCTTCCAACTGACGGAGTTATAATATGTCAAATATCAATCTAAAACCTCAAGAGGTTGGCGTCTTTGCTATCGGTGGTCTAGGCGAAATCGGAAAGAATACCTACGGTATTGAATATCAGAACGAAATCATTATCGTTGATGCGGGCATCAAATTCCCTGAAGATGAGCTCTTGGGAATTGACTATGTTATCCCCGACTACTCTTATATCGTCGAAAACATTGATCGTATCAAAGCCTTGGTTATTACCCATGGACACGAGGATCATATCGGTGGTATTCCTTTCTTGCTCAAACAAGTTAATATCCCTATTTATGCTGGTCCTCTAGCTTTGGCACTTATCCGTGGTAAATTGGAAGAGCATGGTCTTTTGCGGAATGCTAAGCTCCATGAAATCAACCACAAGACTGAGCTAACCTTCAAACACCTTAGCGTCAGCTTTTTCCGTACTACCCACTCTATTCCAGAACCACTAGGTGTTGTCATTGACTCTCCGCAAGGTAAAATCGTCTGCACAGGTGACTTCAAATTTGACTTTACCCCTGTTGGAGAACCAGCTGATTTGCATAAAATGGCTGCTTTGGGCGAGGAAGGTGTTCTTTGCCTCCTTTCAGATTCCACCAACGCTGAAGTTCCGACCTTTACCAACTCTGAAAAAGTTGTTGGTCAATCCATCATGAAGATTATCGAAGGGATTCATGGACGCATCATCTTTGCCTCCTTTGCCTCTAACATCTTCCGTCTCCAGCAAGCTGCCGAAGCTGCTGTCAAGACTGGACGAAAGATTGCAGTCTTTGGTCGTTCTATGGAAAAGGCTATTCGAAACGGAATTGAGTTAGGCTATATCAAGGTTCCCGAGGGCACCTTAATTGATGGCAATACGCTCAAAGATTATCCTGCTAGTGAAATTCTTATTCTCTGCACGGGTAGTCAAGGAGAGCCAATGGCTGCTCTAGGTCGTATCGCCAACGGCATGCACCGCCAAGTTCAGCTCCAACCTGGAGATACCGTTATCTTTTCATCTAGTCCAATCCCTGGTAACACCACCAGTGTTAATAAATTGATTAATCTAATCACCGAGGCTGGCGTAGATGTTATTCATGGTAAAATCAACAACATCCATACTTCTGGCCACGGTGGACAACAAGAACAAAAATTGATGTTACGCTTGATTAAGCCCAAATATTTCATGCCTGTCCACGGTGAATACCGTATGCAAAAAATCCATGCCGGCCTTGCTGTTGATACTGGCCTTGATAAAGACAATATCTTTATTATGGAAAATGGTGACGTTTTAGCTCTGACTAAAGATTCCGCCCGTATTTCAGGGCACTTCAATGCCCAAGATATCTATGTTGATGGAAACGGGATCGGTGACATCGGAGCTGCGGTCTTAAAAGATCGCCGTGACCTCTCTGAAGACGGTGTGGTTCTAGCAGTTGCTACTGTCGATTTCAAGAGTAAGATGATTTTAGCAGGCCCTGATATCCTTAGCCGAGGTTTCATCTATATGAGGGAATCTGGTAGCCTTATTCGTGAATGCCAACATGTGCTTTTCAATGCCATCCGCATTGCTCTAAAAAACAAAGAAGCTTCCGTCCAATCGGTCAGTGGGACGATCGTTAACACCCTCCGTCCATTTCTATCAGAAAAAACCGAGCGAGAGCCCATTATCATCCCCATGGTACTAACACCTGATAAATCATAAACCTCTCATTTAGTGGTATCAAATCCCAGAGGTAAGATATATAAAACCCCAACAAATCTAGTAAACTAGAATTATTGGGGTTTTTTATCTTTTAAATAGCTCTTTTCTAGGAAGAAGAGATGACAATTCCAAACTCTTCTTAAACTATTGTTTATCTGATGAAGTATCACTGTCTTTTGACTTACATCGAAAGGCTACCTCAAAAGTTCTCACAGAGAAGTTATGAGTAAGAAAGCAATGAGATTATTCAGCATGTGAAGACCTATCGAAACTTCAAGGGACTTGCTGCGTTGGTAAACAAAGCATAATACCGCTCCCATCCCTCCATAAATCAACCAAGTGGATGCATTCTCCGCACCGTGAGCCAAGGCAAAACTTCCAATGCTAAGGGCATAGGCAAGAGAGAGATTTTCGTTACAGAGGCTCTTAAAAACCAAGCCACGAAAGAGAATTTCCTCACACACAGGAGCACTAATAATAATAAAGAAAGCGTACAAAGGTGTAGGAATATGAGATGACAGAGTTTGCACAAGTTCTTGATTTTCTGGTAAAACACCTGCAGACAAAGATTGACCTATTAGACTGATTAGAAGGAAGGAGAGATACCCTATACCTATATAAGCTAGATGAACTCCCTTCAAGTAATCCCTTGGCTTCTTAAAATAATCGTGAGAATAAGCAAAGCTAATAAAAAAAATAACAACTGCTAGGCCCACTAAACCTGACAAAATCGGTTGCCAACTTGCTACAGGTACTCCATTTAGCAAGCTTTGATTTATAAAAACAACAATAATAGCCAAGCCTAACTGACTTAACAAAAATAGACCTACGGCAATAAGTAGCCACTTTGCTTTCTTTAGTAAAAATTGCATTTCTTTTCTGAATCCACTAGTACTGTCGATCCTTCACTCCTTTAGTAGTTTGGCTCATTAGCTTAAAAATAAAAACATAGGGAAATGGCAAGCCATATCCCCACACATTCACTTTTTGAGGGTTAACCTTTCAGATGTTCCACATCACGTGCAATAACCAATTCCTCATCTGTCGGTATAACAAGAACTTTTATTTTAGCGGTTGTTGAAGAGATAATCCCATTAACTCCCTGTTTGTTTTTATCTGGATCAATATCAAACCCAAGATTGGTCAAGCCATTAATAACAGCCTCACGTAGCTGGACATCATTTTCACCAATACCCGCTGTAAAAACAAGAGCATCTGCACCATTTAGGACAGCTAAGTATTGCCCAATATACTTCCGTAGCCGATCGACAAACATCTCAAAAGCTAAGGTGCACTTTTCATTTCCAGCTGCTACACCAGCTTCAAGATCTCGCATGTCATTGGTCAGTCCTGAGACTCCCAAAATGCCAGATTCCTTGTTGAGAATCGTAATAACATCTGCTGCATCGGTCAATTCAGGAACGTGTTCAATTAAATAAGGGATGATAGCTGGATCAATATCTCCCGAACGTGTCCCCATCATAGGACCTGCTAGTGGTGTGAAGCCCATGGAAGTATCCACCGACTTCCCTCCTTTAATAGCTGAAAGGGAGACCCCATTGCCTATGTGAGCGGTAATCAGCTTTAACTTTTCAATTGGCTCTCCCAGAATTTTAGCTGCTTCTTGAGAGACATAGTAGTGGCTAGTTCCATGAGCACCATATTTACGCACTTTATAATCGGTATAGTATTTATCTGCTATTGGATAGCGGTAGGCAGGCTCTGATAGCGTCGTGTGAAAGGCTGTATCAAAAACAGCAACACTGGTTATGTCTGGAAGTGCCTCCTTAAAAGCACGTATCCCTGCTGCATTTGCTGGATTGTGAAGAGGGGCTAAATCAGCTAGATTCTCAATTTTCTGTAGGCAGTCATCATCAATGAGTACAGATTTTTTAAACGCCTCACCACCTGCAACAACGCGATGTCCTACACCCGTAATTTCTGAGAGGTCAGAAATGATCTCAAAACGCTTCAAGTCACTCAGAAGGAGACTTACTGCTGTGGTGTGATCTTCAACAGCTAGTACCTGAGACTCCGATTGCCCTCTAAATTTTACAGTTGAAATGGCATCTTCCAGACCAATACGCTCAATTACTCCCTTAGCAATTACCTCTTCTTCTGGCATTTCATATAGTTGCCACTTGAGGCTTGATGACCCGGCATTAATCGCAATAGTTTTAGACATAACTTTCCCCTTTTGTATTAAAACGTTTACACCATTATAACAGAAAATAGCTTATTTTGCATTTTCTTGTCTCCATTTTTTAAAGGCTGCCCTAAACTTTTTTAAGGTCTCAACATCTTGTAAACTAAAAAGAGGGTAAACAAAGGTTTCTGCATGCCTAGCACCTTTTTTTTGGAAAATAAAGAGAGACTTAGCTAACTCTTTTTTGACAAATACCTCTTCTGGTAAAGCGATCATCGCTAGAAGATTCGCTGAAGCGGTCAGCCACGATTTGAGCAAATCACTCTGAGGACTAGTCAATAAATCATTCGGTGCCAAGAAAATAGCATACCCTTCTGTCTTTAGATACTTGAGCGACTGCTCCATAAAAAGATGATGGGCATAGGTATGTTCTCCCTTGGCACCGACTTTAAACCGCTGAGCAATAGAATCATCAGGGTAATAGCCTATCGGTAAATCAGAGATAATCACATCCGATGCTTTAAACAGGTGTGGTCGGGCGGCATCTCCTTGGATAAAACTAAGATCTGCGGAAAGAACATCTGCGATGCTAGCAGAAAGATCTATCAGCAAATCATCTGATTCAATCCCTAAATAATCAAGTTTTTTGGAACTATAGTTTAGCAGGGTTTGAGCAAGATTTCCCATACCTGAACCAATTTCAATGATATCTAGCTCTTGTTTGGGCAAGAGCTCTTCTATGAGGAAATTAATAAGCAAACCAATACTGTCTGGTGTAAATTGGTGATTATACTGTAGCGGCTCTGTTTGATTAGCCTTGATGAAAATAAATTGGAAAACCCGTTGCCATTCTTCTTGAGTCAGTGCCAACTCTGTCAGTTTGACATTATTAGCAACGACTCTTTCATGATGATGGTCCGCCTTAACATAGGCAGTATTTTGCTCAATCAAAGCCTCATAGAGGTTTGTATGTAACTGGCTTTGTATCGTTTGGGTATTCTCCAAAACCAACTCATAAGCAGCTTCTATTTTTTCAAAATTCATGAGTCTATCATATCAAAAATTCTTTCTTTTTGCTATCTCTAAGACGGAGCAGCTTTTGCTAATCCTTCACATTGATTGCTTAATAGACCATTCCTAAACCAATGTGATGCAAGAGTTCCTCCTCTATATCTGCCAAAAAGTTTACGTTTGCTCACGTTACTAGAAAATTGACATCAAAATACGACTCCTAATCTTTAAAAAGACTAACACACCTATATTGCTTCTACTTTCTCTTTCAACTACCTATATTTTTCTATTGAATATGTAGCTATAACTTGTCTCTGTGTCAAGCTCAACAGTAATCGTCATTTTCGAAGAGGTCAGTTGATAAGTTGCTCTCCCATCCTTAAATTCAATTTGTCCACTGACAGTTTCTCCTGATGCCTCAATTGCCTTTTGTTCTCTGGAAAAAGACTCCCCTTCTTCTTTTTCTGGACCTTCATTTCCCTCTGCTGTTTCCTGATTTACCCGATTAACCTTTTCTGATAACTGCCCTTGATTAGTTACTGATGGTACTATCAAATAGCTAAGCTCTCTCTCATCCTTAGATAAGGTATGCTTGGTTGATGTCTGTGCAAGCTTCTCTGAATCATCACTTGGATGTACTTGTTCTCTTTCCACCTTATTTCTGATCCATTGAGCCATGGTATAGGCTCTTAATGATTGAAAGCTAGCCTGATGGTTTCTAGCTACTGTCACCTGACGATTGAGGTAAAATTGCAACAAGAGAGAAAAAATCGCCACCATCAAGAGAGCATAGAGCATCACCCCAGCTCTAACGCGTTTCTTCCATAGCATAAATAAAACTCCTTTCCATTTTATCTTCAAAGATAAAATCTATGCGAACAAGCCCTGAATCCAAACTCATCGTTGCAGAATAGAGCCCTTGTAGCATCGGTTGGTAACCCTGATTTGACCAATTGGTTTTTCGAAAATCATCTGCTCTTGATTTGCCAAATGCCAATTCTTGCCCCTCCTTCTTAACGTAGAGACGGTCATTTTCAACCTTAACGAATTGACTACGATCCAGCTCTTGTCTTAATTGTTCTGTAAAAACGAGCCAATCTTTTTCCTTAGTGGTCCTTTGATGAGTGATATCCTTTGCCAGATAACGACTAAGGCCATCAAAAACAAGGAGACTCCCGGAAATGACCAAAAGAGCCACCAAACATTCCAATAAGGTAAATGCCTTTACCCTACTTTTCTTCAATCTCAAGTAAGAGTTCCTTCTTATGATAGATTTTCACCCCCTTGCTAGTCTGTATTACCTCGATTTCTTGCCCATTTAGATGCAGCTGGTCTTGCCCTGTCTGCATCGCCATCTTTGCAACTTGATAAGCTTCTTCTTCCTGTAAATATTGGTATTGACGGTAACGACTCCTATTAATCTCTGTTAAGACCAAACTACTAATAACGGTAAACAAAGCTGTCGCAACCAAAGATTCCAGCAAGATATAGCCTCTAATTCTCTGTCTTTTTATATTTACCACTCCCTAAAAACAGTTGATAACTGACTGTTTTTGAATCTGATTTAAAATCTAGCTTAGCCAACGAATGATTTGCTCCAGATTCTTCAAAGTTTAGCTGAAAGTCCGTTGGACCTACTATATTCGAAGGAACTGTCATGTCATCATAGCCATTTGAGATACGACCTTGTGAGAAAATAAGGGATACCTTTCGTCCTTTAACTTGGCTAAGCTGCTGACTTTCCCTATAAAAATGTTCAAATTCTAAGAAAAATAGCTGACTCCTAACCTCTGAGAAAACGAAGCCGATTTGGCTGGACAATAGTAAGACGAGGCTAGTCGTTAGAAACAATACAATGAGAGATTCCAAAAGGCTAAACCCTGTCACTCGAAAATGAAGAGGTTCAGTTGAGTAACCGCGTCTTATCTTTGTTCTTCTCATAGTATTCCTTATAATCGTCTGCCTGCTCTTGACTAATGTACTTTTCTGAAACCAACTTGCTCAGATCAACCTTATCTGTGTGACTGATAGCATAAATTTCAGCTTGACTTTCCACCACCTTAACAATAGCAGATTGTCCTTTTTCCTTAATAGTATCTTTTTGCTTACTTAAATTTGGAACAAAAAGAAGCAAGAGAACACTGATAACCAATAAAACTATTAACATTTCAACTAAGG
>DIXV01000011.1:0-1249 GCA_002436115.1 Streptococcus sp. UBA6071
GCTTTCAACGGTGGTGTCCTCACTGCCACTACTGACAGTGCTAGTCAACTGATCGTTAGTAGCAATAGCATTTTCTTCTATTTTACTTTCGGATTTACTTTCGGAATCAGGTTTTTCTTCGTTGATGGCAGTATTTTGAGTTGTTGTGTCTGTTTCTTGAGTTGTTGTGTTTGTTTCTTGACTTGTTGTATTTGCTTCTTGAGGTGGGGTTGTTGCTTCGTCTTTAGTGACTTCTTCTTGAATGAGGCCTACAGAGGTCACCTCTGTACTTGGGCTATTAGCTAAAACAGGCGGAGCAACCCCAATAAAGGTTCCTACCAGAGTTGAAATAGCGACGGCTACCCAGTGTTTTTTGACTTTTTTAAGTTTATAATGTTGTTTGTGTTCCATGAGAATCCTCCTTTTACAACAATCTTATTGTAATCTCTTCTTTGTTTAACAATATTAAAATAACTTAGCATTTTTATTTCCGAATAACGTTAACGAAACAAAACCATCTCAAACATGTCTTTTGTTTCTTTTTTTATAAAATAAAAAGTCTTTTTAATAACAAAAAAATAAAAAAACATCAATCTGTTATAAAAAGTCGCGACTTGCTTTAGTCTTTTTCTTATCCCTAAAATCCTATTGTGATTTTCTTGTTCCAAAATCTTTTTTGGTTTTCCTGTTAAATTTAGGAAGAATGGTGAGAGTTTATGGTAAAATAAGGGGTAGATTTTCGAGAAAGGGAACCTGTATGTTGAAGCGTTTTATTGAGATGTTTAAATTAGATAAACCGAGAAAAAAAGGTTATCAGGCGGTAACTACTTCTAGGTTGTATGTCCTCTTTATTTTGGTTATTTTCCTTTTTGCTATTCTAGTTGCACGATTAGCTCATATGCAATTGATAGATAGAGATTTTTATGAACGTAAGCTAGCAACAGCGACCAAAACAACGGTGACAAATAGTGCTGTTAGAGGACAAATTTACGATGCAAAGGGAACAGCTCTGGTTGATAATAAAACCTATCAGGCAGTCGCATTTACCCGTTCTAATAAAATGACAGCTGCTACCATTAAATCAATGGCTGAAATTTTGGCTGACTTGGTTTCAGTTTCAAAAGTAGACCTTACTTTTCGAGATAAGGTAGATTATTACCTTGCAGATGCAGCTACTTATGCTGAAGTCGTCAGAGAACTACCTAGGGAAGAGCGTTACGATGATTCTGGCAACAGCTTGTCTGAGTCAATAATCTATGAGCATGCAGTG
>DIXV01000011.1:1417-6061 GCA_002436115.1 Streptococcus sp. UBA6071
AATCTATGAGCATGCAGTGGCTAGTGTCAGTGAAGATAGCTTAAACTATACGGCAGAGGAAGAAAAAGCGATTGAATTGTTTAGTCAGATGAATGCGGCCTCTAATTTTGAAACGGTTACTTTAGTAACAGATGAACTAACAGCAGTTCAAATTGCCAAGCTAGCTACAGAAGAGCTTGATTTGTCAGGGATAACGGTTAAAACAGCCTGGCACCGACAAGTGGTATCAACCTCTTTGGCTTCGATTATTGGGACAGTGTCTACCGAACAGGCAGGTCTTCCTGAAGAAGAAGCGGCAGGCTATTTAGAACGCGGTTATTCTATGAATGACCGTGTGGGGACCTCTTATCTTGAAAAGCAATATGAAGATGTCCTTCAAGGAGTACGTGAAGTTAAAGATATCAATTTAGATAAGTATGGGAATATTGAGACCATGACTACCATCTCTGAAAGTCAGAAAGGGAAAAATCTGAAGTTAACGATTGATTTGGCTTTTCAAGATGGGGTTAATCAGATTTTGAAATCCTATTTCCAATCAGAGCTAGCCAGTGGGAGCACAATTTATTCAGAAGGGATTTATGCAGTTGCCTTAGAACCTTCAACAGGGGCGGTTCTTGCCATGTCAGGGTATAGTCATGAGCCCGGGAGTGATCAACTTAAAGAAAATGCCTTAGGAACGGTTACGAATGTGTTTGTTCCAGGATCAGTGGTTAAGGCGGCTACTATTTCATCAGGCTGGGAATCGGGTGTTATTTCAGGGAATCAGATTCTGACGGATCAGCCTATTTCTTTTGGAGGGTCTAGTGCAATCACATCTTGGTTTACAGCTTACGGAAATCGAAGCATCACAGCTGTTCAAGCTTTAGAGTACTCTTCAAATACCTATATGGTACAAGTAGCCCTTAAAATGATGGGACAAGATTACACTGGCTCGCCAATCAGCTCAACAGACCAATTAGAACCGGCAATGGCAAAACTTCGAGGGACATTTGCGGAATACGGTTTAGGGGTTGCAACAGGGATTGATCTTCCTCTGGAATCCTCAGGTTATGTTCCTGCCGAATTTACAGTAGGAAACTACTTGACCAATGCGTTTGGACAATTTGATAATTATACTCCCATGCAGCTAGCGCAATATGCAGCAACAGTTGCTAATGGGGGGCTTCGTGTCGCACCACATATTGTTGAAGGGATTTATGCCAACGACGAAGAAGGGAACCTTGGTGAGAAAGTCGAAACTATTGAAACAAAGTCATTGGGTAAGGTCAATATCTCTTCTGAAGAGATGGCGCTTCTTCAGGAAGGGTTTTACCGCGTTGTAAATAGTAATGACAGTTACTCCACAGGAAGATCTATTGCTGAAGGAGCTGCTGTTAGTATCTCTGCCAAGACAGGGACAGCAGAGACCTTTGTAACGGACAGTAACGGCAATGTTCAATCAGCTATTAATACCAATGTGGTAGCTTATGCACCTAGTCAAAATCCTAAAATTGCTGTTGCGGTCGTTTTGCCTAATAATACCAACTTAAATGCTAAAACCAGTCACTATGTGACACGTGATATTATCAACTTATATCACCAACTCTATCCCACAAATTAAAGGAAAACTATGTTATACCCAACCCCTATTGCCAAGTTAATTGATTCATATTCGAAGCTACCAGGTATTGGTATTAAAACAGCAACTAGGCTTGCCTTTTATACCATTGGCATGCAAGATGACGATGTCAATGAATTTGCCAAAAACCTTCTATCTGCCAAACGAGAACTGACTTATTGTGAAAAATGTGGTAATTTAACAGATGAAGAATTGTGCAGTATTTGTAGTGACGAAACGAGAGATCGGACGACCATTTTGGTTGTTGAAGATAGTCGTGATGTGTCTGCCATGGAAAACATCCAGGATTATCGGGGTCTTTACCATGTTTTACAGGGATTGATTTCGCCAATGGATGGGATTGGGCCAGATGATATCAATTTAAAGAGCCTCATTAATCGCTTGATGGATGACGAGGTGAAAGAAGTAATCGTTGCAACCAACGCAACTGCTGTCGGAGAAGCCACTGCTATGTATATCTCTCGTGTCTTGAAACCTGCGGGTATTAAGGTGACGCGTTTGGCACGTGGTCTAGCGGTTGGAAGTGATATTGAATATGCTGATGAAGTGACCTTGTTACGGGCCATTGAAAACAGAACAGAACTATAAGCGTTAGGTTTGTTTCGCCTTTAAAGTCAGTTGTGGTATTTTCCTTAGTTATAAAGAAGGCTTAAGGACTTGTAAAAAGCAGGTGAGATTTTTGAAACTTGCTTTATTTTATGATAGGATGGAACAGACTTAGCATGACAGTTATTGAAAAGAGAGGTTTTATGTCAAAAGAAATACTGATTTTACTTTATGGTGGTCGTTCAGCAGAGCGCGAGGTATCTGTACTCTCTGCCGAGAGCATTATACAAGCAGTTAATTATGATAAATTTTTAGTCAAGACTTATTTTATTAGCAAAGAAGGCGACTTTATCAAAACTCAAGAGTTTACGAAGACGCCTGCTACAGACGAAAAGCTGATGACCAACGACAGCAGTGATATGAGTCAGAAGGTAGCGCCGAGTGCTATTTATCAAGAAGGAGCAATTGTTTTTCCCGTACTTCATGGTCCTATGGGTGAAGATGGCTCTATTCAGGGATTTTTAGAAGTGCTTAAAATGCCTTATGTGGGGGCAGGTGTATTGGCTTCTAGCCTCGCTATGGACAAAATTGCCACCAAGCACATTCTGGAATCCGTAAACATTCCGCAGGTAGCCTATGTGACAATCACAGAAGGACAAGATATCAATGAGAAGGTATCTGAAATTGAAAGCAAATTGACTTATCCAGTCTTTATTAAGCCTGCTAACATGGGATCTAGCGTTGGGGTTTCCAAGGCGGAAAATTCAGAGGAGCTATGTCGATCTATAAACGTTGCCTTTCGGTACGATAGCCGCATCCTTGTTGAACAGGGGGTGCTTGCGCGTGAAATTGAAGTTGGGATTCTTGGGAACACGGATGTCAAAACAACACTTCCAGGTGAAGTGGTTAAAGATGTCGCTTTCTACGATTACCAAGCTAAATATATTGACAATAAGATTACCATGGCTATTCCGGCAGATGTTGAGCCTGACTTGGTTGAGCAGATGCGAAAAAGGGCAGCTCTCGCTTTCAAGACAATAGGTGGAACAGGCTTGTCACGTTGCGATTTCTTTTTGACAGCTGAGGGAGATGTTTTTCTTAATGAACTCAATACAATGCCAGGCTTTACGCAATGGTCTATGTATCCTCTTCTTTGGGAGAATATGGGGTTGAGCTACTCATCTTTAATTGAGGAATTAGTTGTGTTAGCTAAGGATGTTTTTGCTAAGAGAGAGAGTCATCTAAGGTAAGCATTAAAAGAGAGCCATAGGGATTACTGGGACTAAACCTAAAGAACGACCTTAGTGAAGTATGTTGCTTCATTAAGGTCTTTCTTCTTTCTGTAAAACAGGAGGGGCTTGTTGTTTTATCATTGTAGCGACCTCTCTTTACGGTCACTCCATCACTTTAAGAGGGCATTGTTTTTAGAATCAAGATATCTGGTTTGATAATGAAGGAGAAAAGAAGTATGTTATAATGAGTAGAGATTAAATCTTTGGTTGAGGTAAAAAATGGAACTTGGGATGACTTTATTGGTTATTATAGGAGTAAGTGCATTACTGTACCCTGTTGTTCGACGATTTAGTCGTCAGAGGATTCAAGCGCGATTAATTTTTTTGAGGACTCGTTTAAAAGGACAGGGACAGCAATTAACGCAAACCACAGCAAAGAAATTCCCGACAGATTATCAGAGATTATTACAGCAGATTACTCTGGATATAGAGGAGGTGTCAGAGCTTTTAAAATCAAAGCAAAAGTTGATTCCAAAGGAGCTTGCTCATGTGTCTCAGGAGTTGATTGCTGAAATTGTACCGCTTTTACCTAATCATCCTCTTGTTAATCAAGCAGAGGTAGCCAGCCAACTTGAAGACCAGAAAGACTCGCAGATACTCTCTCCAGATATCAGTCAACTGGCTCCAGAAATCTGGGAGAGGCTGCAAAACATTGAAATGGATGACCGAATGATTCGTCAAAAGATTGAGGAACTCGAGTTGGCGAATAAACAAGAACTCTTGGCGGTACATGAGGTTAATATGGGGCGTTATCATGATATTTTAGGGACTTATTTAAAAATTAAAGCCTCTCCTAACTACTATTATCAAGAAGAAGAGCGACTTGAGAAGAGCAGACAAGCTTTAGAGAAGTTTGACTTAACATTAGATGAAACACTGCGGCAAATTAATGAGGGAGATATGATGAATTTCGAAATTAGTTTGCGATTATTGCTTGATAAAGAAAAGTAGAACTTACGTAAAGAAAAGGTTGATTAAAAAAGCTAGCAATTTCTTTAGAGGTATGATAGAATGGATTTGATAGGTAGCATACATATCATAAAAATATTAAGGAGGCCTAATTATGAATAGACATCTTCCGTCCGAGAAACTCTCTAGGAAAGAAAATGTTGAAGCCGCTAGTGGATCCCCCAGCCAAAAAGAAGGTAATTCTTTCAAAAGACTCAAGATTAGTCAGATTTTTTTACC
>DIXV01000032.1:0-2150 GCA_002436115.1 Streptococcus sp. UBA6071
GCGATTTCCACAATAGGTTCTTATCCGTATCATCTAGTTTGATTTTGAACAATAATTCTCCTAGTGCTATTATTACACCTTGCAGTTTTTCACTTGGTGCTTGCTCTCCAGACTTCTCAAAATAGCGGTTCAAATCTGTATCCGTGAATTTTGGTTGTAAACCTAAAATTGGATTAACTAATAATTGAGTTGATGAGTTCATCAAGTTTACAAACGAAATCAACTCATATTGCTGTTGCTCAGTCATATCATCATAGTCAGTTCCAAAGCTTTTTGCCTCAACAATTGCTTCCGATAATAGATTAATTTCGTTGCCTATTCGGTTAATTCTTCCTTCCAGTTCAACAATAGCTAACTCAAACGATTTGGCATCACGATTACTTACAGTAGTGAAAATTTTTTCTAACCGATTTTTGTCATTTAAAGTAGTGAAAAAGAAAAATCCAGCTCCGATTAGACTTACTCCTGCAATCGCCCAGCCGATGGGGCCAGCTAATGCAAGTAATACCTGACCACCTGCGATACCACCTCCACCAGCGGCTAGGGCACCTCCACCAAGCCAAGCGAGTGCTGCGTTGGTTGCCGCTGCTCCAGACAAGGCCGAGATTGCTGTCCCTGTTGATGCTACTCCAAAAGTAGTTGCTACGCCCATTGCTACAGTTGGCCCTAAAGTTGCGACTGCTATAGCCGTTCCTGTACCAGCTGCTCCAAATCCACCTGCTTTAACTTCTGCCGCTTTGTAATCGGATTCAATTTTTTTAACCTGATGTTCCCAATTAAGTCTTACTTTCTTTAATTCTGCAAGTTGAAGTTTCTCTTTACTAGATATCCTTCTAATATCATCGAATACTCGCTGAATTTCAGTCAATTGTTGGTGTAATCCATTGGCCACGACACCCAACTCTTCAATTTTTTTATTTACTTGTTCTGAAGCTCTTTTTGCTCTCGCTTGAGCTTTTTCTAAAGTACTCTTTTTCTCACTCATGTATTTATTCCCCTAAAATAAGCATCTCCCTCTGACTTTGAATGTAGGATTTTTTCTTGAGGCACGTGACGTTTATTTGCAAGTTTAACAGATGCATCAAATACCTCTCGATAAGTCCCACTATTTGAAAAATCATGGATCAATACCATAAATTGTTTATCATCATATTCATCAGATAATATTTTTAATCCTTCAATATAATATTCAAGCGTTGCTCTTTCACGAGTGGAATCAAATAATAATCTATCATTTTTACTACTTCGAATCCCTCTTTTTGCTTCCCCATATAAGGAAATCGTAAAACGACCAACTCCAACAATGTTCACCCTCATAAAGAATTCAAAAGCATTGAATGTTCCGCCACCCGTAATGAGTCCACGAACAGTTGCATCACCAATGTCTACCAAACAAAACGTTCCATGCGCCACTGTTAACATCCTCTTCACTGTTGGATTTGAAAACGGCTCACACTTTTCCCATAATTCTTTAAAAGTGCGTTGCTCTTTTTCCGTCTCCGAAAAGAACTTGACCAGACGCCTAACTGAATAAAATAACCGAACTACTAGCTCATTTATTATGACTGGAATTGCCTGTGTCGCTTGAAATCTAATATCGTAGCCTTGATTAAACATCTTGAGAGACAAATGATTTACTGATTTGTCAAATTCAGAAGGTTCGATTTTAAGCTTTCTTTTTATGGTAATAATATCATTAGTCCATGCCCAAAGTGGAGAGGGAATTCCCATTCCTCGTCCTTTACTGCCTGATGAACCTGAAATATCAGATATAATATGACCGAACCAATTTACAACTGCTGAAAACAATTTGCTCGGTACATTTGTACCTCGTAATTCAAAACCATCATCTGCTCGCTGTAAAGAAATAATCTCCCCTTCGGCAACAAAATGAGACTGATTTGTAAATTGATCTAATATTGAAAAGAATAAGCCTAACAAGCTAGGGTTATGTGCCAACGACTTAAAGTGATGATTAGTTGGATTTAACCCAAAAATAAATTGCCCTGCATCGCCAGCTCCACGTTGGTCATATGGAATCTTAAACTTGTTTTCCAAAAATCGAATCGCAGAGGAGGCAGATTCGCTCTTTCCACCATCCCAACCACTTAATTTGGGAATCCTTTTTTTTTTCTCTCTTTTTTAAAAAA
>DIXV01000032.1:2327-2857 GCA_002436115.1 Streptococcus sp. UBA6071
GTTCTATTTTCAAACCATTTATCAGTAATATCTCCGAGAGGCGACTCTCCTGGCTTACCAACCAGGAAGATATCCATAATTCCACACAATGCTCCTGAACTTATCGCAAGAGCATAGTCCAACTTATCACATTCTGGTCTCAACCGTTTAATTGAATCAATTGTTTCATTAAGCTCATCTAATTCAATTTGAGCTTTCATTAATTCGCTTTCGATTGATGAATTAAAACTAAAACTATTTCCCGTGTCCTCTAACTCAAGCAACACTGTATTTCCCATAACATCATATCCTTTATTAAAAAATAAATATATCTATATATTATCACAAGCATCAAAAAAAGCCAATAGTAAAACCTAGCTTTTACATAACTATTGACATCCCCATTATTAAAAAACTTATAGCCCTTTTCTTGTTTAATTCTTTCTACTTGTCAGCCTATAGTTTATCAATCTGACATCTGGTAGTGATTAGCAGATATGCGTTTTACGGTACTCCTCCGTAGAGCAACTAAGGGAGCGACTGATTTCCTA
>DIXV01000032.1:3063-5583 GCA_002436115.1 Streptococcus sp. UBA6071
GAAAATTCTTGATACCATTATTTTCTCCTTTGATGGAAAATTGTGAAGCGTGTGCGCTAGTTGCCCGAAAGTAAGGAAGATGCCTATCTAAAGAGCCTCAATGGTCGACAACCTTGGAATATTTTTAAAAAAAATGAAACAAATCAAGACCAAACTAATAATTGTTTTGGTCTTGATTTGTTTCTCTTAGACTTGTATAGACGGCTTCCTTCATCTTTTCTAGCTGAAAAATCGTCTTATTCTTCCTCTTTAGTATTACCAAGTTCCAATAAGGGCCTGCATGAGTAAGCTGACAGTGGTAATCCCAAACCAACAGGCAGCTCCCAATCCAATAGCTTGACCTCCTGATTTAACTAATTTAAGAAGGTTTGTATTGAGACCAATAGCTCCCATGGCCATGACGATAAAGAATTTTGATAAGACTTTTAAGCCCTCAAAAATGCTAGTATCCACCCCAAAAGCACTGACTAAACTGGTGAGAAGAGAGGCGAGGAGGAAATAGAGAATAAAGCTTGGAAATGTTTTTTTCAACCTAAAAGTTCCCTCAGAAGCTCTGCCATTACCCGAAGCTTTATACGCCCGATAAAAGGATAAACCTAAGGTGATGGGAATAATGGCTAGTGTCCGTGTCAACTTAACGATCGTGGCGCCATCCAAGGTATTTGAGCCATGAATCGCATCCCAAGCCGTCGCTGTTGCTGTAACTGAAGAAGTGTCGTTAACCGCTGTTCCCGAAAAGATCGCAAAACCATGGTTGGACAGTCCCAAGAGGTCTCCAAGGGTAGGAAATAGCAGAGCAGCAAGGATATTAAAAAGAAAAATAACAGAAATGCTTTTAGCCACCTCGTCATCCTCTGCTTTGATGACAGGGGCTGTCGCTGCAATGGCCGAACCTCCACAGATAGATGAACCAACTCCAACCAAAATAGCTGTATTGACATCAAGCTTGAGCCACTTTTGTAAGGCGAAAGCGATTAGAAGCGAGATGCTAATGGTGGAAATAATAATCGGCAGAGATTCAAGCCCTACTTGCATGACTTGGGTCAGGTTAAGTCCAAAACCAAGCAAGACCACCGCTAATTGTAAAATATACTTGGAGGTAAAAGCAATCCCTGGCCCTGTCTTTTCGTGCTTACTGTACCATTGATTCACCAACATACCAAGTAAAATGGCAAAAACAGGGGCTCCGATCAAGGGGAAATACTGTCCTAAAACCCAAGCCGGTAAGGCAAGCAAGAGGCAAAAAAGAAAGCCTGGTACTTTATTGTTTAAACTTGTCATGTCGCTAACTCCTTTTCCTCTTGATATAATAGCTTTTCTTTATCACAATGTGACATAATGATTTTGATGACATGATGCCAGAT
Organism: Streptococcus sp. UBA6071; assembly: GCA_002436115.1. Lineage (GTDB taxonomy): Bacteria > Bacillota > Bacilli > Lactobacillales > Streptococcaceae > Streptococcus. Next base: position 4,428 of record DIXV01000032.1, read on the forward strand.
CAGAATGTTTGGAGGACTTCTGCTCGCTTATCGTGACTTGACGTTATGAAGCTTTGTGAAAGCTTGCATGTCACCGCCTTGTGACCTACCTTAAGGCGCCTTCTTCGTTCTAGCCTCGAAAGTCTTTGATAAAGCTCTGTAACTCTGCTTCTGCTTCTGGGGTAGTCCCTTTGAGTTGCCCTAACATGGCGAGCAGGTCTTTGGTTTGGCTGTCAATCTTGGCATTGGTCTGGCTGATTGTTTCCGCAATATCTGTCAGAGGAATGATTTCCTCTTCCTCAAAGGTATCGACATAGCGAGGAATATTGAGGTTGAAGTCATTTTCCTTGATTTCCTCAAAGCTTGCAAGATGGGCAAACTTGTCAATCGCTTCTCTGCTTTTATAGGCTTCCAAAATCTTCGCGATATGACTATCCGTCATCAGGTTTTGATTTTTGCCCTTGTCAAATTCTTTTGAGGCAACAATAAAGTAAACATCACGGGTACTTCTGTCCTTTTTAAGGATAATAACCGTTGTCGGAATACTGGTGTTGAAGAAGATATTGGCAGGTAGACCGATAACCGTATCAATAGCCCCCTCTTCCAGCAGGTGCTGTCTAATCTTTCCTTCAGCATTCCCACGGAACAAAACACCGTGCGGTAGGACAATGGCCATAACACCGCCATCCTGCTTCAAGTGATAATAGCCATGTAGCAAAAAGGCAAAGTCCGCCTTGGACTTAGGAGCTAAAGCACCAAAGGCAGAAAAACGAGGATCCTGTAAAAAGCCTGAGTCTGCTGACCATTTGGCAGAATAAGGTGGGTTCATCAGAACCCCATCAAAGTTTGTTGGCTCCTGTGTCGGCCAGTCTTCATCCAAGGTATCCGCATTGTGCAAATACTGATTTTCAATAGGCACACCGTGCAAGATCATATTCATACGAGCCAAGTTATAGGTCGAGGTATTGAGCTCCTGACCAAAATAGGAGACTGTGTTCGGCTCATGACTATACTTCTTAGCATTCAGCAAGAGCGAGCCAGACCCCATCGTCGCATCATAGAGGGTGAAGCCTTTCTTATGTTCACGACCCAAGAGTGCTATCTGGGTCATGAGTTTTGCGACTGGCTGAGGCGTGTAAAACTCTCCAGCTTTCTTCCCTGAATCGGTCGCAAACTG
>DIXV01000126.1:0-7775 GCA_002436115.1 Streptococcus sp. UBA6071
GGTTAACCTATCGTTTTATTAATTTTAGCAATATCATATTGCTGATTAAACCCTCATTATGATACAATAAGTTTACACAAAAAAGAAAGGCTTAATATTTTACCATATTAAGAATTCAAAATCTTAACGAATAACTTTTTAAGGCAAACGATAGCATTATGTCTGATACTTATCGTAAAGAATGCCGTATGCTACTTTCCCATCTAATTGCTGATTAGTTACAACTATCACCATAGGAATTTTTACAAGTAAACAATTTTTATGTGATTACAACATTCTGCCATCCACTATAACACAAACAGACACATGGAGATAAATATGCCTAGACCTATACTTAAAAAACTTTCAGAACAAACTATTTCAAAATTTATTTCACTTTATCATTCCACATCAACAATTGGTGACACAACTAAAGAATACGATTTTGTCTCACGCAACACACAGATGTCTGCTGACCCAAAACAATTAGAAAAACCATACAAAGCAAATGCCGTTACCATCTTTGTTTTCAACAAAGATAAAACAAAAATGCTCTTGATTAAAGAATTTCGATTCCCAATCAATAACTATGTCATTGATTCACCATCAGGTCTAATCGACGGTAATGAACATTTTACTGATGCAGCACTTCGTGAACTTTATGAAGAAATTGGTTACACTAAAAATCAAATTACGATTGAATCAACACTTCTTCCTTCATACTCGTCTGTAGGGCTAACAGACGAACAAACCGCATCCGTATTCGTCACCGTTGATGATTCTATCAAACCAAAACAAAATCTTGAAGGAACAGAAGATATTGATTATTTTTGGGTTACCCATCATGAAGCCAAACATTTCTTAACATACGGTACACTACCAATATCGCATTCTAAAAACCTTGGGTTATTAGATGAAGACAATAATCAACTTCACATTGGTATTGCATCTAGGACGCAATTAGCTCTCAAACAATTTGTAGACAAATTTTAAAGGAGAATCTATGAAACGAAAAACCCTAACGGGAGAATCTATTGGAGTCGTTTTTGGTACGTTTGCACCTATGCACACAGGTCATGTTGACTTGATTCAACAAGCTAAACGAGAAAACGACCAAGTTTTAGTCATTGTATCTGGTACCAACACAGACCGTGACCGTGGCACCCAAATTGGATTACACCTTAACCGTCGCTTCCGCTACGTTCGAGAAGTATTTCGTGACGACGAACTCGTAGCTATTGACAAACTTGATGAAGAAAATATGCCAGCTTACCCAGACGGTTGGTCAGAATGGTTAAATGACTTAAATAACCTTATTGATAAAAATACGGCTTTACCGTATCCACATCTAACCTTTTATGTTGGAGAACCTGATTATGTAAATCACTTGGAGTCCTTTTACGAAGCCGAAGGAAAAGCAATATCACATCGTTTACACATCGCAAACAATAACCATGCAAGGTCTCGGGCAGACATTAAATTAATGAAACGCTCAGTCATTCCAATTTCAGCCACCAAAATTCGAAATAACCCGTTTGAGTATTGGCATTACATTACTAAACCGTTTCGTCGCCACTTTACCAAAAAAATATTGGTAATTGGTTCTGCATCAGGTGGCAAGACCACTCTTGTCAAAGACCTTGGACGTGCTTACAATGCTCCAATTTCACTCGAATTTGCCAGAGAGTATCAGAACCGTTACAACGTGACTGATGAAGAATTAGATGTCAAAGACTACATTCATTTGTTGGCTGATCAATATCAGCAAACTGCAAACATTATTGACTCTGGTTCACACTCAGGTATTATCTTTGCTGATACAAACTCGGCTGTGACTAAAGCTTATATTGATTATTATCTCAAGGATGAGATTTCTGAAGAAGAATATGACATGTTATCTCAACTTTATGAGGTGACCATTAAACGTGAACAGTGGGATTTAATTATTTTAATTTCTCCTGAAACAGAATATGTTGACGACGGTTTCCGTGACATGACCATGAGCGATCAATCAATTCGTGACGAATTTACTCAACATTTAATTGAACTCATGAAACCATTTAATGACAAACTTCATATTCTTACATATACCGACAGAAAACAAACATTCTTTGCTCAAAATTATCAAAATGTAAAACAACTCATCTTTGATGAACTTGGATTTGAAGTATAACATCCTATTTGATAAGCTAATTACCAATATAAGTTTCACTTAAAAAAACATTATGGATAACAGGTTATCCGATTTTATTTTAACAGTATTTATGCTATAATAAGTATCAATAACTATTTTTTGTCAGCCTGACACAAACTGCCGTGGGTTTCTTTCCGAAAGCAAAATTAATTGTACGCCACGTTAAAAACAATTAGGAGTAGGACGTTCCTTAATCGGTCCTAATTAACAATAAGGAGGTAGGCTTATGTCTACAAAAACACTCGCAGCAAAAGCTGCAACAAACAATTTGTTCGTATCTTTCTTAAAAGATATTTTTCTTGGTTGGACCAAATCTGAAGCAATTTTTGGACTATCTTTGGTAGCTCTACAAATTATCACATTCATTTTCAACCCTGAATCACCACTTGGTTTCATTGCTGGTACCACAGGTACAATTTGTGTTCTGCTTGTTTCCAAACGTAAGTTGTCAAACTACGCTTTTGGTCTCATTCAAACAGCAGTCACTATCTACCTAGGACTAGGTGTCAGCCTCTGGGGTGAATCAATCGAAAACATCTTTTACTTCGTTAGTCAAATCATTGGATTTGCAGCTTGGCGTAAACACATGATTGCTGGTGACGTAGTTGAAGAAATCGAACAAGTTGAGACACGAATCTTTAAAATCCGAGATTGGTTCATAAGTCTAACTGGTATTGCTCTATTCACAGCAATCGCTGGTTACATCTTTCAAATCACTAACGGTACCCAACCATACATTGATTCATTAACGCTTGGCATCTCAATTATTGCCCAAATAATTATGTTAATGCGTTATCGTGAACAATGGGTATTCTGGTTTGTGTTAAACCTCGTGAGCCTTTATCAATGGGTAACACTAGGAAATGCGAGTCTTGTTGCATTATATATTGCAATGATTCTAAACAATGCCTATGGTTACTATCAATGGACAAAAGGTGCTCACAAATAGAAAAAATCTGCGATTTCGCAGATTTTTTTAATTCATAGGATCATCAGAAAGATGTTATTATGTGAAACTGACCATTTCTATCTAGAATCCTAGCAGGACTCTGTACAGCATGGTTATCTATCTTACCATAAATTATGGTAAGATAGATAAGAACACTATTTTGCAACAAAACGGTGCCATATTAGGAACTTATGTTACGCCAAATGAATGGTGGCAGCTAATCAGTCCACAGTAGCATCAAACAGTAGCATTTCTGCTAACATTGTTATCCATTATTATACGTACTGGTTGCTCAGAAGGTACCGTTTCTGGTGGAGACAAAAGTCTAACCAACACAATTGAGATTGCAAATTATGAATGATCAAAACAAAAGGAATCAGACAGTGATGATGCAAAATAATGACTATGTTCTCCATTAGAGTAAACTTTTCATTATCAACGGCCATAAGCAACTCTGATAATTAAAGGCTATTGCCCAGCAGTTGGCAGACACTGGGATTCGGATTAAGCTTGAAATGCCTAAATAGATTAGCTTGAAGCAGAGAGAGGTAGTCTTTCTGCTTTTTGTCTCTAAAATCTTTGTCATCTATGCAGGGGTTCTTGCTCGGAAAGGGAGGGTAGCTTCAACGACCGTTCAGGCAATAACTCGGGCCACCAACCTTGTCGATGATGTGGTTGAAATATAGCCCTTTAAGATTAACCGATGTTTTGCTTTTGTCCCATTTCTTGCCTTGGCTAGTTTTGACCACTGAGATAGGATCATGATGCTTGAGCATATCCTACTTATCAGCTAGTCAGCTAGTAATATCGGCATGTCCTAGTCAATAAAAAGACGCAGTGCTACATCTTTTTATTTGGAGAGATTAGCAATCAAGCAGACTCGCCAATCTCAGTCAAACAGCCACCCTATTAGGGATTCTTAAAATAAAGGAAAAGTATTCCCTGTTTTAAGGCATTTGGAAAGAACCTGCCAGATCCTTCCTTTACCTAGTATGCCATTTTACTGAAGAAAATAGTGCTTTAAGTTTGGTGGGAGATAGTATGGGAAAAACAGTAAACCAAGCTCATCATTAAGTTAGGCAGGAGATGCTGTAGGTCAATAAATCTGCTATGTTAAGAAGGATTTTCTTTTAGGGATTATCCCTTCAAATCATTCAAAGAGCATTATGGTCACCCGTTTTTTAGGTTTAATAGGCCTTAATGGTATCAACAGTTGAGCGGTCTAATTTTTTAACAATCGCTTGAAGGAAAGCTTGGGCTTGTAAGAAATCATCCATATTATAAAGTGTCTGATGGGAGTGGATATAGCGAGCACAGACTCCGATAGTAGTTGATGGAATTCCCTTGTTTTTGAGATGAGCGGCACCAGCATCGGTGCCTCCTTTGGCACAGTAATATTGGTATTTGATACCTGCTTCTTCAGCAGTTGTCAGGAGAAATTCCCGCATGTTTTTGAGCATGATGTGACCAGGATCATAGAAGCGGATGAGGGTTCCGTCACCGATTTTCCCTTGTTCGCCATAAGTATCACCTGCCGGAGAACAATCAACAGCTAGAAAGATTTCAGGGTCATACATAGTCGTTGATACCTGAGCCCCACGCAGCCCCACCTCTTCTTGAACATTGGCACCAGCAATCAGTGTATTGCCTAGCTCTTGGTGTTTGAGCGCATCAAGGAGTTCTGTAATCATGAGGATTCCGTAACGATTATCCCAAGCTTTGGAGATAACATTTTTATGATTGGCTGTGAGGATTGCTTCACTATGAGGAACAATGATATCGCCAGGAGTGACCCCAAATTCTTCAGCTTCAGCCTTATCAGTAAAACCAGCATCAAAAATAAGGTCAGCTATTTGGGGCAAACCATTTCCACTGTTCATCCGATTCTGAAAATGGGGAGGAAGTGCTCCAGAGATAATCGGGATTCTGCGACCTTGACGAGTATGGAGGGTAAAGCGTTGCCCAGAAACCACCAAAGGATTCCAGCCACCGATTTCAATGCCCCTTAGCGTTCCATCAGCTTTGATAGCGCTAACCATGAAGCCGACTTCGTCCATGTGAGCAGCTACCATCACCCGTGGGGCCTCCTTTTGACTACTCTTCTTGATACCGAAAATCCCTCCTAGACCATCCGTCTCTATCTCATCAACAAGGGGGTGCATTTTCTGGCGGAGGAAATCCCGAACGTCATCTTCATAGCCTGCGATGCTTTCTAATGCTGTAATTTCTTTGATTTTGTGAAACAACTGTGACATAAACAACTCCTTTTTCTTTTTATTTTAGCACAATTTATGGTCAAATAGGCTCTCTCACGTGTGAAGGGATTCTATCCTGCCCTTTTTGCCAAAAAGAGGCCTTATAAACCTCCTTCCTTTTATTTTCTGGACTTGAATGGGTTACGGATGAGAGAGTACAGATTTCAAGCTAGATAGGAGAGTCACCATTTGGATGGTCTGAGTGTCTTTATCTGTCAGAGTAGGAATTCTTAGTAGGGGCATCAGAGAGACAAAGGATACTCGTTTGCTTTTTCAAATACAGCATCTTTCTTACACAAAAGCCTACAATCTATATCTAATGGAGGTAACACTGAAATCGTCTCCCAGAGAAAAGATGAAAGGCAAGGTAGAATAATGCACTTAAATTATCTTATAAACTAGGACTACTGAGGGAATTATGGTATAATCTCAATATGAAACGAAAAAAATTAATATTAGCCTCAGGCTTACTGACCTTGGCAGCTTTAGCCTATATTGTCAAGCGTTATAAGGATGAGCAGAAAGAGACGAAAGTCACACAAATAGTTGAAGAAATTCGGGCATTTTTTGAGTTGTTTGGCGAGATTGGGACGGTCTACATTGATCAAGAAGCCTCAACTAAAGTTGAAACCAAGGGTGGAGTCATTATGGAAGATGGGAGAGTCTACCATTTTGATTACTTGGCGGGAGAGATCTTTTACCAAGAAGACCATGTCTGATTTGTTGCAGGTGCCAAAAGGAATACCTATTCACTAGCTTCCAGCTGTTGGACCTGTGCGTTTTTTAGAATGGAAAGAAGGCTCGGTGGTTTAGCCTTTGTTTTCCTGTGTTCACTCCAACTCATTGGTTTATAAAAACAGGTGAGTTTTTCTGTTGAAGAAGAAGGGATAGAAAATGATTTTTACGTATAATAAGGAACAGGTTGGCGATATTCTTATGATTATCGTCCAAGATGATAAGGGAGCTAAGATCAGCTTTGAACGTAGAGGACGATTGGCACGTGTCTTTCTTGAGGAGACGGGCGAGACCACAGCTTGGAATATCTTTGATGTTTCCAGTTTGATCTCCCTTGAAGGGAAGGGGCAAGTGTGGCTTTCAGCGGCTGATATAGAGGTCTTAAATAGAGAGCTAAGCAAGGAAGGATTTGATCAACGTCTTGAACATGACACAAGTCCTAAATTTGTTGTGGGGGAGATAGTTGGGCTAACTCCTCATCCTGACAGTGACCATCTTCATATTTGCCAAGTGCAGGTTACCTCTGACAAGGTTATTCAAATTGTGGCGGGAGCCCCAAATGCAAGGGAAGGGATTAAAACAATTGTCGCTCTTCCAGGAGCTATGATGCCAGATGGTAGCTTGATTTTTCCAGGAAAATTACGTGGAGAAACGAGTAATGGCATGATGTGTGCCCCTCGGGAGTTGCAGCTGACAAATGCACCACAAGAAAAAGGTATTATTGAATTGCCAGCTTCGACACCTATCGGTGAAGCCTTCAGCCCAGGAAAACATTGGCAATCCTAACTTTAGGGCCAACTATTGCAGCTGAATAAGGGTCTAGGGAGTCAAGTAAGCTCCTTCGTTTGCCATACTTTAGCTTTCTAACAAGACTATTACTGCTAATAAAGGGTTTCTTTCCTAACTTTTACGAATAAAGAGTTAGGAGGAAGTAACTATGTACAATAAAGTCATTATGATTGGGCGGTTAACCGCAAGCCCTGAGCTACATCGGACAGCCAATGATAAGGCAGTGGTTCGTACGACCTTAGCGGTCAATCGCCGTTTTAAGAGTAAGGATGGTGAACGAGAGGCGGATTTCGTTACGATTGTTATCTGGGGGAAGTTGGCTGAAACACTTGTTAGCTATGCGAATAAGGGGAGTCTACTCTCTTTGGATGGGGAACTTCGGACGCGAAAATATGAGAAGGACGGTGTGACCCACTATGTCACCGAGGTAATTTGCCAATCTTTTCAACTTTTAGAAAGTCGCACGCAACGAGCGATGCGTGAAAATAATGTTTCAGAAGATTTGGCTGATTTGGTTTTGGACGAAGAAGAGCTTCCTTTTTAAAAGGGCCTTAGCCACTTGACTTAACTTAAAAGAAGGAAGACGAAAATCAGTATTTGGAAGCATTGCTTTTAGGTAACGTTGACGAGGTATCTAAAAGCCTATGAATTAGGCAATTAGATGCCAGCCGACTTCGGTATCAAATGGTCTATAGAAAATAAACGGAAGAGGAGGGATGTTTGTCCCGACCTCTTTTTTTCTCAATTTCTTTTTTTGTCTTAGAAAATGCACTTAAGTATGGTATACTAAGGGCAAAATCTTATTCTTTTTGTGATAACGAAATGAGAGTAAGATAGCACACGTGAGATGTATGGGAGGCTAGTAAAGGATTAT
>DIXV01000126.1:8002-12243 GCA_002436115.1 Streptococcus sp. UBA6071
TTTTTAGAACAGGTTAAAGGGACACAAAATGCTAAAACAACAAAGAAATTCCCTCTTGGTGATTAGTCTTATTTTTGTAGTGGTTCTCGGTGGAATTTTTTTCCATTATAGGCAATCTCCAGCTTTTCCTGAACAGGTAAAGATTGGGGCCACCTATATGACCATGAATAATGATTTCTATCAATTTTTAAATGCCGAGGTCGAAAAGACTGTCAATGAGCGGGGTGATATTCTCTACACACGAGATCCAGAATTAAGTATCAGTAGGCAGATAGAACAAGTTGATGCCTTTATTGCAAATGCGGTTGATGTTATAATAATCAATCCTGTTGATGGGAATAGCCAACAGCTTATCAACAGTTTAAAAAAAGCAAAGCAAAAAGGGATTAACATTATTGTGGTAGACAGCCAGCTCAAGGATGACTCTTTCGTAGATACAACCATTGTCTCAGATAATTATCAGGCAGGGGTCTTGTGTGCCCAAAACATGATGGAGACAACTGATAAAGCGACCATCCTGCTTTTAGAGCATCGTAATACCTTGTCCGCAGTAGAGCGTATACAGGGATTTCTTGACACGATTGCGCTTGCCACGGATGCCTATAAGGTTGTTGCAAAGGTGGATACATCAGGTCAGACAGAAATTGCGATGCCCTTGGTTCAAGAAGTGATTCAGAAAGGGACGACATTTGATACGGTTATGGCCTTGAATGACCGAGCGGCTATTGGTTCTTTGGCAGCGATTAAGGCTGCGAAGTTATCAGATGACATTCTTATCTATGGTATTGACGGCTCCCCTGATATGAAAAACCTTCTCTTTAACACATCAGATGTCCAAGCAACTGTCGCACAATCGCCCTATAATATGGGAAAAGCAGTCGTAGAGGCCCTCTATACGTTGCAAGAAAAACAAGCCTATCAAAATGAAGTCATTATTCCAGTAAAGATAGTAACTAAGGAGACTATCTTAGATTATGATTTAACGGGGTGGCAGTGATGAATAGCTTAAAGTATTTGAAGTATGGCAGGTATTCTAAGCAAGCCTTAATTCTGATTAATGCAGTAGCAGTCGTCTATAATGTCTCAATCTACCTCTTTGCAAGCAAATATATTGTGGCTAAAAACATGAGCCATCTTCTTCTGGGGCAATTGGCAGCAGTTCCAGCCTCCCCTACGAGAGTCTTTTTTACGACCCTCATCTTCTTTTCTCTCTTTTTAGCGGTTCTCTTTTATCGGGAAATCTCCTTGAGTCAACAAAAGGTAACCCAAGATTGGTTGGTCATTGTTGAGATTCTCCTCATTATCATGACCTTTGTTTCCATGCAGTTTTCTTATAATGGGCTTTTCCTTCTTGTTCTAGCAGATATTTTTTACAGTTACGCCAATTTTTACAAGGTCAGAGAACAAAAATATTGGCTTCTCTTTATTATTTTGAGTTTTGGAATGCTCTTGGTTTCCTACTATGACCTTCTTTCTCTCGTCATTGATATTCCGTCCTTAGATGCTTATATTGATTTTTACCCTATTTCAACTAAGGTTCTTATTTTATTTATAAAAAACCTCTTATCTGCTCTAAATATCATTGTTTTTATCGTCTCTCTAGTAGCTTACTTGATGTATTCTGTAGCGGAAAACCATAAAATCGAGGAAGAATTGCGTATGGCAGCGCGTGCAAATGTTGAGTTAAACAACTATGTATCACTGGCAGAGAAAATTGCCGAGGATAAGGAACGCAAGCGAATCGCAAGGGAAATCCATGATACCTTGGGGCATGCCCTTACAGGGATTTCTGCGGGGATTGATGCGGTAAGGGTTTTGGTTGATTTCAATCCTGCTCATGCTAAGACTCAGTTGGATAACGTCTCCACCGTTGTCAGAAACGGCATTCAGGATGTGAGGCGTTCTTTGGAGAAACTACGCCCCAGTGCTCTTGAGAAAGGTGGGCTAAAGGAAGCCCTTTTGAAGATGATTTCAGATTACGAGAGCCTCTCCAAAGTTCATATTGATCTGCATTACGAATGGGATGATGTGGATCTGGACATTGGTAAAGAAGACATTATTTTCCGTGTTATCCAAGAGTCAGTGACCAATTCTTTACGGCACGGCTTTGCTCAGAAGGTTACGATTTCGATGCACCATGACGATGTCTATTGGATTACCATTCAAGATGATGGGGTCGGGTGTCAGAATTTGCAGTATGGCTATGGTTTGACTCAGATGCAAGAGCGACTCGCTATTATCGGAGGGCAGGTCGACTTTCAAAGCCAGGAAGGTTTTCAGACAAGGGTGAAGATACCTAAGAAGAAAGGGGAAATAAAATGATAAAAGTGCTTATCGCAGATGATCAGGAGTTAATTCGGGAGTCTTTGAAGATTGTATTGGCCTCCCACCAAGATATAGATGTTATTGGGGCAGTCGGTGATGGGGTTGAGGTTATGGAAAGTTTAAAGGTTAGCCGTCCTGATCTCATTCTTATGGATATCCGTATGCCAAAAATGGATGGTGTTTTATGTACCAAAGCGGTTAAGGAACAGTATCCAGATATCAAAGTGATTATTTTGACAACTTTTGATGATGATGACTTTATCTTTAGTGCCCTTCAGTATGGAGCTTCTGGTTATATCTTAAAGGGTATTTCAATGGATGAGCTTTACCGAGCGATTATAACGGTTAATAGTGGGAATGCCATGCTAAATCCCGATATTGCAACCAAGGTCTTTAAACTTTTTTCACAAATGGCCCAGTCAACAGTTGCCATTAAAGTGCAAGAAAAGGATGTTGACACTATCTCTAAGGCAGAATGGCGGATTATTCAACAAGTTGCCTTTGGTTTGTCAAATAAGGAGATTGCTGCAAAGATTTATTTATCAGAAGGGACGGTTCGCAATTACTTATCGACTATTTTATCAAAGCTAAACCTGAGAGACCGAACCCAGCTAGCCATTTGGGCTGTCCAAACAGGGATTACGACAAGGCATTTGGGTGATGATGATGAAGATGACTAACATTCGACAAAGAAAGTACATCATTATCGGCTTGCTCCTTCTCTTTGCTTTAGCTGCCTTTTTCTATGGTCGATCTCAACAAAAAATATACCTTGTTATCGGCAGGTATGCGGGTAATAGTTGGGATGTCCCTAGCGGGCAGGAGTACCAATTTTTAGATGATGTGATCAAACGGTTTGAGAAAGCGCACCCTAATGTGGTTGTTCGTTATGAAAGTGGCATTCTAAAAGAGGATTATTCCTATTGGCTATCTGGAAAAATCATTGAGGGTCAGCAACCAGATGTTTTTATCCTACCCGAAAATGATTTTAATCTACTGGCCTCGACAGGTTCTTTAGCTCGTTTAGACCGCTACGTTGCATCTGATTTGAACCTGTCAGACTTTTATCAGTCGGCCTATGCTGCTGGTCAGTATGGAAACGGGCAATACGCTCTGCCTTTTGAGAGCAATCCTGTTATGATGTGTATTAACAATGATCTGTTAGAAAAAGAGGGAATCGCTTTACCAAGTTCTGGCTGGACAGTGAAGGACTTCTATACGATGTGCCAAAAACTCACTAAAGATACAAATGGTGACGGGGTTATTGATCAATATGGCAGTGTTGGCTATGGCTGGAAGGAAGCGGTCGCCGCCTATGATTTAGAGCTGTTCAATACCTCTGGGACAGAAGCGTATTTTAATAACCAAGGGATGAGGACAGCCCTATCTTTGGTAACAAAACTGACCGATTTAAACGGCAATTACAAGGTGACTCTCAATGATTTTGATGAGGGGAGAGTTGCTTTTTATCCGATGACGCTGGCTCAGTATAGGACGTATAAACCTTATCCTTATCACGTTTCTAAATACTCCTCCTTCTCATGGACCTGTGTTGAAATGCCATCACTCAGTGGTGATGGGGCAAGAAGTCAAGTGACAACGTCACTCTACGCCATTTCTTCCAAAACATCTCACCCAGATTTAGCATGGGAATTTCTCAAGCTCTTATGTGCGGATAGAGAAACGCAGCAGAATCTCTTTGAGACGTCACCAGGTGCTTCTGTCTTAAAATCAGTGATGACTAGTGATGCTAGTAAGGCCCTGCTCCAAAACGATAGCTTTGGCTCAACTGCCTTAACAGCTGATACCTTGGACAGTATGATGCAAAGAGCGTTTTTGGTACCAAAGTTTAGGAATTACAACCGCCTTTATGAGAAGGCGGACTATCTGTTGACGCAATCTTTGGAGCAAGGCAC
>DIXV01000126.1:12537-16378 GCA_002436115.1 Streptococcus sp. UBA6071
GTCCTCAACTTTTTTATTTTAGTGATAATTGTCATGTTCAATGTCACAAATGTCAATGAAAGTTTGTGACAGGTTACAGTTTGGAAACGATTCCTTTATTGTTACAATAATGGAAAGTGACCCATCCTTGGAGTCACGCTAAAGGATTAGCAAGTTCCATTTCGGCTTTAAACCAGTGAATAACAGGGAATCCCTTGTTAGGAAGAGGGAAATGCTAGAGGTTCTGTCTTGTGAAATCCTTGTGTTACGTTTGTATCTAATCAATTAAGGAGGAGAAGTGATGAAATATTTACTCTTGGTCAGTCATGGTGGGTTAGCTCAAGGCTTGAGAAGTTCTCTTACCATGTTTGCAGGAGATAAGATTGGTGATGTTCTAGCTATTGGTCTCAAAGAGGGGCAGGCAGTTGATGCGTTTGCAGGTGATGTTCGACATCTTTTGCAAGTTGTGAAGGCTGACGATTCCCTTTTGGTCTTAGCAGATATTGTTGGTGGAAGCCCTTTAACAACGGTTTTGGGAGTTCTCGCTGAGCATGGCAAATTAGAATCAACAGTCGTTATCGGTGGCATGAACTTGACAATGGCTTTGACAGGTCTTGTGATGAAGGATAATCTAGAAGGAAAGGAGTTAGTAGACACCGTTTTAGACGAAGCCTCAACAGCCCTGCAAGAGTTTGTTGTTGCACCAACCAATGAGCCGGACGAGGATGACATATAAGGTCATCTAGCCAGTGGTTAAAATGAGAAGAATATTAATTCATAGAATAAGGAGAAAAACATGTCAGTATCATTTGTACGTATCGATGACCGTATGATTCATGGTCAAACAGTTACTCGATGGGCTAAGGAATACCCTTGTGATGGGTTGGTTGCGGTCAATGATGCCGCTGCAGGCAATAAAGTGCTTGTCCAAGCTTATAAGGGAGCTTCAGACAAAAAGACCTTTGTTTGGACCAAGGAAGCTTTTGCGGCGAAGTCACCAAAAGTATTGGCATCTGAGTCACGCTACTTTGTCATTACTAAGAACCCTGTTGACATGAAAGAGCTTTTGGTGGATCAAGGATTTGTCCCAAATGAGGTTAAAGAAATTATTGTAGGGCCGTGTAACGACCGTCCAGGAGCGACAAAATTAGGAAATAACCAATCCATTACACAAGAAGAAGCCGAAGCCATTGAAGCTATCGAAAAAGCAGGCTATAAGGTTAAATTTCAACTTCTTCCAGATGTTTCCATCGGCTATTGGAAGGATTTTAGAGGTAAATTTGGATTTTAAAAAATGAGATAGGGAAGGCTGGTTGAATAACCGTCACCTTGCTGACTCTATGTGCATCAAAAGAAACACTAAGGCTAAAGCTTTAGAAGTCACCGAGCCCATGAACAAAAGGGCTGGGAGGCCTCTTCTAAGCTTCAGCTCTAAGGTTGTTTACAATAACAATTAAAAGGAGAAGACTCATGACAATTTCTTGGATTCAGGCTGCTATATTAGGCCTCTTTGCGAGTTTGTCTTCAATGCCTGGTATGGGAGGTTCAAGTATTGGTAACTATACTTTGGGCCGTCCTCTCGTCGGTGGTCTCGTGTGTGGCCTCGTTCTAGGTGATTTGAAGACAGGAATTATATGTGGAGCCGCTATGCAATTGGTTTACATTGCTTTGGTAACTCCAGGGGGAACAGTATCAGCGGATGTTCGTGCTGTTTCCTATATCGGTATCCCTCTTGCTATGGTTGCTATCCATTCACAGGGACTTTCAGCTACTTCTGGAGATGCCGCCAATCTTGCAAAATCAATGGGAACTTTGGTAGGGACTGTGGGAACTGTTCTTTTTTATGGAACGGCTACTCTAAACCTTGCTTGGCAGCATATCGGATGGAAAGCAGTTGAAAAAGGCCAATTTAAAAAGCTTTATATGGTAGACTGGGGTCTGCCTTGGATTTCGCACTTATTTTTCTCCTTCCTACCGACCTTAATTATGTGTAAGTTAGGCGCAACAGCTGTTACAGCTCTGAAAGATGCCCTTCCTATGGACGGCATCCCAATGAAGACTCTTTTCACGGTTGGTTCTCTTCTTCCATGTGTCGGGATTGCCATCCTCTTGAAACAAATCGTTGACAAGGCAGTGGATTTTATTCCCTTCTTTGTAGGGTTTACACTAGCAGCCTCCCTTGGGCTTAACCTCGTTTCTTCTGCGGTTGTCTCCCTTATCTTTGCCCTTCTCTTCTATGAAGTTCAAATGGCAAGAAATATGAAAGCAAAATTGGCAGCAGATGATTTTGCTGACGACGATGAGGAGGATATTTAAGATGGCTCAAAAGAAAATTTCAAAGAAAACCTTAACAAAATCTTTTCACCATTGGTACTATGGTCATTTGACATGTTTCTCACAAGAACACATGCAGACCTTTGGTTACTTAACCTCAATGCTGCCAATTGTTGAAGAGCTCTACGATACCAAAGAAGAACAAGCAGAATCCATCAAAACCTATACAGCTTTCTTCAATACCGAACCTCAACTGGGTTCGATCGTTGTTGGGATTACAGCAGGTCTTGAAGAAGCTCGTGCTAACGGTTCGGACGGTGTTGATGGTGAAACCATCAATGGTCTACGTGCTGGTCTTATGGGACCAGTTGCAGGGATTGGTGATTCACTAGTTGTCGGAACCTTGATTCCTGTTATTCTGGGGATTGCGCTTGGTCTATCTAGTGGTGGTTCACCTGTTGGTGCAGCCTTCTACATCATCGTTTGGAACCTTCTCGCTTATTTTGGAATGAAATTTGCCTATTTCAAAGGGTATGAACTGGGAGATAAAGCGGTTGAATTTCTTGTGGGGCCTCAGGGTCAAGCCATTCGAAAGGCGGTCTCTATCGTCGGTGGTATGGTTGTTGGTGCGGTAGCGGCCACTTGGGTGCCTGTAAATACCGCCTTCCAGTTAAAAAATTCATCAGGAGAAGCCTTTCTGGTCTTACAAGATCAGTTGGATAATGTTTATCCAGGTCTCCTAACGGCTATCTTTATTGTGTTTTGCTGGTGGCTGATGGCTAAGAAAAACATTTCCCCTATTAAGGTTATGCTCATCTTAGTTGTAATTGCTTTTATCGGTGTTTTGACTGGCTTCTTCAATCCAGGGCTACAGTACTAAAAAAAGAGATAGGAGAACAACATGCTAACTGAAAAAGAATGGCTTAGCGGCTATGAGAAAGAGATTGGTTATCAACAGCACATGATTGAAAATCTTTGTCGTTGGTTTAACCTCATGTTCTTAATTGCTAGCATCGGTGTTGTTATCATCTATTTTTTCTTCAACAAGAGTGCTATTGGGCTAACCATCGGTATTCTAGTGACTCTTTTAGGTCTGCTTGCTATGCTCGTCTTTGGTTATGGAATCCATAGAGGAAGGCTCAATGTTCAAAAACTAGTGGACGATTTTGAAAACAAGCGTCGGAGCCTCAGACAGGACAGCTAATGGACGGCAAAATTCACTCAGGCTGAACATCCCTTAAAGAAGGATTTACTTAGCTAACAGCAGTATCGTTGTATTCGGTAGTGGTGTTAGCTTTTTCTTTTTTGAGGAAGTCCAAGTTCTAGGTGTTATCCCATTCTAGAAAGGCAAGGGATTTCCAGTTGCTGAGGCTAAGAATTCTTTAGGTCTCCTCATCATTCTTGTTTTGATCTGCTAGGACCCTTTTTTATAACTCTCTGTGTTGACCTAGCCTGATAGTAGAGCTGGTGGAAAAGATAAGCAACACATTGTTGGTTTACTTGTAGAGAGGGAAAGAACAATAAGGTAAGAGGCTTTTAGCGATGTCTGTCAAAACCTCTAAGCTTTTCATTGTAATCCGATCATTTG
>DIXV01000126.1:16685-24848 GCA_002436115.1 Streptococcus sp. UBA6071
ATTAGCATTCGATTACATAGAGTGCTAAAAAAGAAATTATGGAGGTCTTTATGTTAAAACCCTTAGCAGACCGTGTGGTCTTAAAAGTTCGAGAAGAAGCTCAGAAAACGGTTGGTGGCATTGTGCTGACAAGTACTAGCCAGGAAAAACCGCAGGTAGCAGATGTGGTAGCTGTAGGTCCTGGTAAAAATCATCATGGTACAGTGGTATCACCTGCGATTAAGGTTGGCGATCAAGTTGTCTTTGAAAAGTTTGCTGGTACAGAAGTCCAAGATGGAGATGAGACTTATCTTATCATTCGAGAAAAAGACATTTTAGCAATCGTAGAATAAAAGATGAAAAACCCTAAGGAATACGATCAATCTATATAATCATATAGGTAAAGGAAGTTTACTTAGGGGTTAGCTATGTTAAGGAGAAACTAATGGCAAAAGATATTAAATTTTCAGCAGATGCACGTACAGCTATGGTGCGTGGTGTAGATACTTTAGCAGATACAGTTAAGGTGACTTTAGGACCTAAAGGGAGAAATGTCGTCTTGGAAAAATCCTTTGGTTCACCTCTAATTACTAATGATGGCGTAACCATTGCTAAGGAAATAGAATTAGAAGATCGTTTTGAAAACATGGGAGCCAAGTTGGTGTCTGAAGTGGCTTCAAAAACAAACGATATCGCAGGAGATGGCACAACAACAGCTACTCTCTTGACGCAAGCGATCGTTCGTGAAGGGATTAAGAATGTAACTGCTGGAGCTAATCCAATAGGTATTCGTCGTGGGATTGAGAAGGCCGTTATCACAGCGGTTGAAGAACTCAAAACGATTTCAGCTCCTGTTAGTGGCAAAGAAGCTATCGCACAAGTGGCAGCAGTTTCTTCTCGTAGTGAAAAAGTGGGAGATTACATCAGTGAAGCGATGGAGAAAGTCGGTAAAGATGGCGTAATCACTATTGAAGAATCTCGTGGTATGGAGACAGAGCTTGATGTAGTTGAGGGAATGCAGTTTGACCGTGGCTACCTTTCTCAATATATGGTAACCGATAATGAGAAAATGGTTGCTGATTTGGAAAACCCTTATATCCTTATCACGGATAAGAAAATTTCCCATATCAAGGAAGTTCTACCACTTTTAGAGTCTATCCTTCAAACCAATCGTCCGCTCTTAATTATTGCAGATGATGTTGACGGGGAAGCTTTGCCGACTTTAGTGCTTAATAAGATCCGTGGAACCTTTAATGTTGTTGCTGTCAAAGCACCTGGTTTTGGTGATCGACGCAAAGCTATGCTAGAAGATATTGCTATTTTAACAGGTGCCACTGTTATCACAGAGGATTTGGGCTTAGAGCTTAAAGATGCAACGATCGAAGCTTTGGGACAAGCTGCAAGAATCACAGTTGATAAAGATAACACAACTATTGTTGAAGGCTCTGGGGAAGCAGAAGCGCTAGCTAACCGTGTTTCCGTGATTAAGTCACAAATTGATACAACAACTTCTGAATTTGACCGTGAAAAACTGCAAGAACGCTTGGCTAAGTTGTCAGGTGGAGTTGCTGTTATCAAGGTCGGTGCTGCTACAGAGACAGAACTTAAAGAGATGAAACTCCGCATCGAAGATGCCTTGAACGCAACGAGAGCTGCTGTTGAAGAGGGAATTGTTGCGGGTGGAGGAACAGCACTTGTCAATGTAGCTGATGCTGTAGCTAAGCTAACCTTGACTGGTGATGAAGAAACAGGTCGCAACATTGTTTTGCGGGCTCTAGAAGAGCCTGTTCGTCAGATTGCTTATAACGCTGGTTATGAAGGGTCAATCATTATTGATCGATTAAAGAACTCAGAGACTGGTACTGGCTTTAATGCAGCCACAGGAGACTGGGTGAATATGGTGGAAGCAGGCATCATTGACCCTGTTAAAGTGACGCGTTCTGCCCTTCAAAATGCAGCTTCGGTTGCCAGCCTTATTCTTACAACTGAAGCAGTGGTAGCAAACCAACCAGAACCAGATGCCCCTGCTGGTGCTCCAGGTATGGATCCGTCTATGATGGGTGGCATGATGTAAGGAAGAAGAGAGGACAAAGATTGTGCTTTAAAAAGCATGGCTTCGGTATCTCATTTTCTTACTCTGCATTAGAATTGACCAAGAGATAGCACCGTCAAATGGAAAATGTGATCTCTTGTGCCAAGGACTGATTTGATATACGTATTAAGAGGCTAGGGTTTTGCCCTGCCTCTTTTATAGTTGGTAAAAACAAACGAACCACCCCTACCTTCTGAGTAGGGGTGGTTCGTTGCTAATTAAGTCTATTAGTGGTTGGAAAAGTGGAGAGTCCCATTGATATAAGTTGCTTGAAGGGCAAGGTCGTCGTCTAAAACGATGAAATCTGCTGAGGCTCCTGTTTTTAGTTGCCCACACAGATGATCAATTCCAACAGAGGCAGCAGGGTTAAAGCTTGCCATACGAAGTGCTTCCATCGGAGTTGCCAGTCCCCATTTGACTAGATTTTGAACAGCTTGGATAAGCTCTAAGACAGAGCCAGCCAAGTTGCCACTATCTTTTAGACGAACAGCTCCGTCCTTCACGATGACAGAAAACTCACCTAGGCTAGATTGACAATCTCCCTGCCCTCCAGCTCGCATACAATCTGAGACAAGAACAGTCTTGTCTATCCCAGCTTTCAGAACAAGACTGGCAGATATTGGGTGGACATGAAGGCCATCGCAAATCAGTTCGTTAAACTGCCCTAGACTTAAGGCTGCTCCGACAACTCCCGGGTCTCTATGATGGAGGCCTCGCATACCGTTGTAGGTATGGACGAAAATAGAAGCCCCAGCTTTAACAGCCTGACAACACTCGTCGTAAGTAGCATCGGTATGGGCGATAGCAGGGTAGATTTCTTTTTCCTTAGCATGTGCGATGAAGGGCATTGCTCCGTCTCGTTCAGGAGCAAGAGCAATCTTTTTAATCCAGCCTTGGGCAGCATTTTGCCAATCGTCTAAGTCATCAATGATAGGATCTCCCATGTAAGCAGGGTTCTGTGCTCCTTTGTAGGTTTCACTGAAAAAAGGACCTTCTAGAAAAATACCCTGAATTTTGGCGCCCGAGATAGTTTGAGCATTTTCGCCAATGGTTTGGCAGACCTTAGTAAGCAGGTCTTTAGGTGCGGTCAGGGTTGTGGGAAGGTAAGAGGTGACACCACAGGCAGGCAAGGCTGCCGATATAGCAGAGAGCCCCTCTAAGGAATTATCCATGACATCATGCCCCACAAATCCATGAATATGGGTATCAACGAGACCAGGTGCAATACTGTAATCGCTGTAGTCTAGAATCTCTCCATCAGGCTCTTCGGTTTGGTATTGTCCAAAATGACCATCAGCAAGGATAGGTAGAAACCCTCTTTCTTTGACATGATCTTTAAAATAAAACTGTTTGGCTAAGATATATCGTGTCATAACATAGGTTACCTTTCTTCATAAAAGAGACCTTAGATTGTCTTATAAGGTTGTTTGGCATAACGTGAAGGTGGATAGCCAAAGGCATGTTTAAAGGAACGAGAAAAAGCAGGCAAGGAATGGTAGCCTACCATCTCGGCAATCTCTGTAAGAGAGTGGGGAGATTCTCGTATGAGGACCTTTGCTTGATTCAGTCGCTGAGCCTCCATGTAGGCTCGCGGTTGCATATGGATAAATCGGTGGAAAAGTGCTTGAATGTTGGAACGAGAGAGGCCGAATGCTTTGCTAACATCAATGACACGTGCCTCAGGATGGTCCTTGATGTAATCTAGAATTTCTTGAAAGACTTTCTTATCAGACTTTTCTTTCATGGCGGACACCCCTGTGACAGTTGGTTGAATTTCAGAGATGAGCGAGAGGATGAAAAGCTTAAGTCGTGCCAAGAGTTGATCGTATTTGTAAGGGTAATCTTCCAACTCACTGATTCGGATAAAGGTTTCTAGTTTTGAAAACTGATTTGTTCCCAAATGAAAGACCCTGTTGAAAAATTGAGAATCAGATGAATCCATGTCAAAAAGAATGGAGAGGAAGGTCGTTTTTTCGCCAGTCGTAATAGCCTGTGTATGCTCTTGATTGGAA
Organism: Streptococcus sp. UBA6071; assembly: GCA_002436115.1. Taxonomy (GTDB): domain Bacteria; phylum Bacillota; class Bacilli; order Lactobacillales; family Streptococcaceae; genus Streptococcus. Next base: position 20,769 of record DIXV01000126.1, read on the forward strand.
GCATAGATAATGGCATCGTAGCGAGATAAGTGATGATCAAACCCATCAACGGTGGTTGTTAACTGTCCCTGTTTGACGATCGTTAGCTCACAAAAATCATGTTTTTCGACTTTGGAGCGGTAGTCTTCTTCTTTTGAGTGGAAATAGAAGCCATAAAGGGTCGGAATCCGAAGCTGAACCTCAAGAGGTTTCCATATGATGGGGGCCTCTAATTGTTTTTCAATCAAATTGACGGAAGGGGCGTACGCCAAATTAACCTGACTTTCATCGGACAGGCTGAGGAGATTGAAAAAAGTTTGGGGTTCAATTTTCACATGACCATGAAGAACAAACTTTTTATAAGCCCCAGCTGGGCTCTTAGCAACAATTAGTATGCTGATACCAGATTTAGCAGTCAAGTAAACGGGCTTATCATAATGATGAAGGCTAGTCACTTGTGAATTGACTAGAGTGATGGTTTTCTCAAGATAATCTTGAGGACATGATTCTGAGGTAGACTCAAAATAGCTATTGTGACCAATAGCGGAAGTTTTTGTAAACATAATCCTTTTCTTTCCTTTCCTTTTCTCATCTCCTAGTTAATTATTCGGAAGAGAGTTTAATCTTATAGTAATCCCATTTCTTATAAGATTCAACATATTCAAAGACCCGATTGTTTTCAGCATTGTAAGTGATTGTTGTCTGAAAGACAATTGGTTCAGAGCTCGAAGATGCCAAGATCCCTGCAACATCATCTGGAGTGTGCAATCGTATCTCATCGATTGTCTCAGAATTCTCATCCTCTAACTGAAAATTGAAGTCCTGTTTCAGGCGCTCAGCAATTGATTCATAGTAGGAGAGATCAGGGAAGTTGGGGTTGATAAACTGCTCAGGTAAATAAGAGCGTTTATAGAGGTAAGCAACCTCTTGAGCTTTATAGAGCTGTTCAATACAGTAGTAGTGTTGTTCCTCCTTCAAGGCTAATTGTTTAAGGATGCGTTCCTCGTTTCCCCGAGTGATGGCCAAGACAGTCACTTTAGGGGTTTTGATCGATAAGGCAGCGAGGTCGGCGAACCTAACTGTTTTGCCCCTCTTTGCTTGAGCAACGAAAGTCCCCTTTCCTTGTCGTCTAAGGAGATAACCTTCGGTTACTAAATCATTGAGAGCACGGATAACCGTAATTGAGCTGACATGGAAGAGTTTCATGAGTTCGGCTTCTGTGTAGAATTTATCTCCGTTTTCAAGTTTCCCAGACGTGAGCTGTTTCTTTAGTTCATTTTTTATCATTTGATACTTTGGAATTCTCATGCGTGGAGTCCTTTCTATGGGTGCAGAATTTTTATCTGCTACTATATTAACACAAAAAAAGCCCGAAATAAACTACTTTACAAATTTAATTTCATTTTCATTAAAATTTTTAGACGATTCAAACAAAAGAAACTCAGAAAAGGGTGTCTTTCCCTTTAGATAGGACATATATTAGGTGAAATGAGACGTTCAGACGGACAAGTTTAGGCAAAGGATAAGAGAAAAGAGGGAGGCTCGTTTAATAGCAGAATGGCAAAAATAAGTGGACGGGGTATGGGCTGAATTGATAAGGTATTTACTATCTACATGTGGTATAATAGGCTTATGCAATATACAGAGAAGGAAAAGGCCTTTTATATGCAAGAGGCCTTAAAGGAAGCAAAGCTAGCTTTATCACATAATGAGATTCCCATAGGTTGTGTGTTAGTCAAGGATGGGCAGATTATCGGGAGAGGGCACAATGCTCGTGAGCAATTGAACCAAGCTATTATGCACGCTGAAATAATGGCTATCGCAGAGGCGAACCGACATGAAAACAGTTGGCGTTTGCTAGACACAACACTTTTTGTAACGATAGAACCCTGTATTATGTGTAGTGGGGCCATTGGGCTTGCTCGCCTACCACAAGTTATCTATGGTGCTAAAAATCCAAAATTTGGAGCGGCAGGGAGTCTCTATGATATTCTAGCTGACAGTCGCCTTAATCATCAGGTCAATGTGGAGTCAGGGGTTTTAGAGGAGGATTGCGCACAAATCCTGCAAGACTTTTTTAGACGTCGACGGCAAAGTGATCGCCCTAAATAGACGAATCTGTTTCAGGGGGGGGAGGAGCGTTTTCAGCGATAGGATCTTACGTAATGGCTAAGAAAAAAATAATAAAAAGATAAGAAAAAAGCTTGCATTTTGTAAGCGTTTACGGTATAATAAAACCATAGAAAAGGAAGTCAAGATAATCTTTAAAAAGGAGTGATTGCCATGCTAAGATTTAACTTGAGTCAGTATAAAAACGGTGATACACTAGAGTAGTCTATCTACTGTTGCGACGATTTATTGGAGGTGTGCAGATGCTTAAGATGAATATAGGTCGGTACAAGAATGGAGATGGGTGAGACCATTTCGAATCTGATTTTCTTGTTTACTCGTAATCACATCATTAGTAATGGATATAATTGAGTGGCGCCTAGGCTGTATATAGAATGATATAAAAAATGCTAGTAAGGAGCGTAGGAGGCTATCTTGAAAGAATGTTTACTCTTTAATTAAAAATTTAATCGTTAGGGGTGACTCCAGTGACAATATGATTGTTTTTATTAGAAACATTGGTAATAAGCAACCTTTCGTATTCTGAAGATATGAAAGGGGATATAGTTGATTTCACGTTTCACAAAGGGTCGTCCGAATGAAGTTTCGGATGCCCTTTTTATGTGGGGAAGAAAAAGATTAGAGAACTAGGAGAAGAAAGGATGAGTTATGAAGTATTTTTTAAAGTACCTATTGCTGTGTTTTCTGTCTCTTATGATGGCTGCTTGTTCGGACAATCAAAACCAGACAGGATCTCTATCTCCCTTTAATCAGGACACCACTCAAAGGATTGATAGTGGCAAAGTCAAGGGTCAAAAGGATGAGGAGAATCGGGTCATAGAATGGTTGGGTATCCCTTACGCTCAAGCACCTGTGGGCAACTTGCGCTGGAAAGCACCTCAGGCGGTTGAGAGTTGGAGAGGTACGTTTGATGCAACGGAGTATGGTGCTACAGCTATCCAACTATCTGATGGTGAGGTAGTCGGCTCAGAAGAGGCACTTAATTTAGATGTGGTAAGACCAGACACAGATGCAACACAGTTACCCGTAATCGTTTATCTTCATGGCGGGAACAATCAGACAGGTTCTTCTCAGGAGATTAAAGGGAACAGTTTTGTTAAGGACATCAATGCAGTCTATGTTTCCGTCAATTACCGTCTTGGTCCTCTAGGCTTTAACCCACTTGAGGCATTGAAAACAGGAACTGATGAGGAAAATTCTGGAAATTACGCTCTCCTAGATATTGCCAAGGCTTTGGATTGGGTAAAGGCTAATATTAAGACTTTTGGCGGAGATGCTGACAATGTGACTCTAGCAGGATTTTCAGCTGGTGGGCGTGATGTGATGGCAACTTTGATTTCCCCAATTTTCAAGGGCAAGTATCATAAGGCAATTTCATTTAGTGGCGGAATGACCCTAGCAGATGAAGCAGAAAGCCAAGAGATTTTTGCAAGTGCCATGGCGCCTCTCGTTGTTGAAGATGGCTTAAAGTCTACTGAAGAGGATGCTAAAGCATGGCTTTTGTCACATGATACGGCAGTAGAAGCCTATTTATATGAGATAAAAGCAGACCGCTTGGCCAAATTGATGGGGAATGCTGCCATCCGAATGTCTGTATTCCCTCACCTCTATAAGGATGGGACAGTTCTTCCAGAGGAAGGATTTGACACTGCATCTTACAATGATGTCCCTCTCATGTTGGTCACTGGGACAAATGAATTTTCTCTTTTTGCTGCTTATGACCCTTACTTCAAAAAAGAATTTGAAAGTCAGAGCCTTTTCTCTGATGAGGCTAAATTAGCGGAATTCCTTTATACTCGTACGTATGGTGGGGATTTTTATCGCTTAGCTAATGGGGTAGAGAGTGCACGCCACCTGTCCAAACGTTACCAATCAGACATTTATATAGCCGAGATCAGTTATGGAGACAATGCAGAGGTAACCTCGACTTTAGCAAGCCATTTTGGCGCCTTTCATGGTATTTTTGAACCT
>DIXV01000126.1:24966-31271 GCA_002436115.1 Streptococcus sp. UBA6071
GGCCTTTCATGGTATTTTTGAACCCTTACTTCAAACACCTTCTAATTATAAAGCCTTTCTAGGAGATGATTTTTATGGGGACGGGGAAGAAGAACTCTCCCATCAATTTAAGGCCTATCTCAAAGCTTTTCTGGAGAAAGGATCTCCTGGGGAAACTTGGACGGCTTGGACACCCGATAAGGAAGAGGTCCTCTTAATGGACGCTGATGCTAATTCGGCTAAAATAGGCATGGGAACAGATCGTGAAAAAGCAGAGGATATCGTTGCTAAGATGATAGCAGATGATGGGTTAACAGCTGAACAAAAGAAATTGCTCAATACCACTATTCTCAATGGACGTTGGTTTAGCGCTGTATTGGACAGTTCGACGATTCATTACGAAGATTAGAAGAACACAAGCCCATTGCATCTTGGTAAAATAAAAAAGAAGGCTACAAGGAGTGAGGAATGAAAAAAAAGATACGTATTATGCAGCTGTTAGGTCCTAAAAGGGTTGGGCAACTGATTTTAGGTCTTCTGCTAATTCTTTTTGTAGTATTGGTTGGGGTGCTCTATTCTTGGAACAACTCAGATGTCTCTGTGACCAAGCCAAAAGGGGAAGCTGTTGATTCAAGTCAGCAAACTGATGCGTCAACAAAGACTGCTCGAGTCATGGCACATGGTGATTTACTCTTTCATGACCTCCTCTATATGTCGGCTTTACAAGCGGATGGGAGCTATGATTTTACGGAGAACTTTGAATATGTTATTCCTTGGTTTGAGCAAGCTGATTTAGTTATTGGTGATTTTGAAGGAACGATTTCTTCGGATTATCCTCTAGCAGGTTATCCTTTATTCAATGCACCAGCTGAGGTAGCAACAGCAATACAAGCAGCAGGGTATGATGTCGTAGACCTAGCCCACAACCATATCTTAGATTCCCACTTATCCGGCCTCATCTCAACAGCAACAACGTTTAAAGAACTGGGAATCGATGTTGTAGGGGTCTATCCAGAGGGAAATCGGCAAAAGGCTCCTTTACTGATTAAAGAGGTTAATGGCATAAAGATTGCTATTTTAGCCTATTCTTACGGTTTTAATGGTATGGAGGCTGGTTTAACAGCTAAAGAGCAAGCCGCTTATCTATCTGATCTAGGGGAAGAGCAGATGGAGGCAGAGATTCGGGCTGCTGAAAAAGTGGCTGATGCTACGATTGTTTTGCCACAAATGGGTGTTGAATATGCTCTTGAACCTACAGAAGAACAGATAAGTCTTTATCAGAAAATGGTGGATTGGGGAGCTGATATCGTTTTTGGGGGACACCCTCACGTAATTGAGCCAACTGAGATTATCAACAAAGATGGAGAAGATAAGCTTATTATCTACTCCATGGGGAATTTCCTGTCAAACCAACGCTATGAAACATTGGAAAACTACTGGACAGAGCGAGGGGTTCTGATGGATGTCACGTTAGAGAAGGTTGGAGACAAGACTACAATTAAGACAGCTCAAGCCCATCCAACCTGGGTTAGTCGTACGCCCAAAGGAACCTATTCGCCAGAAGGGTATGCCTTATACCTTTACCAGATCTATGTGTTAGAAGACTTTATTCCAGGAGGGAACTACCGTAAGCGTTTAGATGAAGCTACCAAGTCTAGAATAGATGTCGCTTATCAAGAGGTGACTGATTTGGTCAATCTAACTTGGCCCGAAGCAGAGTAATTTCTTGAGGTCACGTTCTTGGCGACTTAAAAACTGATCCGGTACTGTCCAGATCAGTTTTCGTTTTTTGCCCCTGGTAAAGAAGACCCAAATTTACCTCGCTTTTACCGTCCTCTGACGCGATTAGCTTGTCTGTATTGGCTTGGTGTTTGCTGGTAGTACTTGCGGAATTGGCGGTTGAAGTTAGAGAGGTTATTAAAACCGACTTCTTCGGCAATGGTCAGGATGGGTTTGACAGTATCCTTGAGGGCTTGGCTGGCTTGATAGAGCCGATGCTGGATGATGAAATCCATCGCAGATGTTCCAGTTTGTTGTTTGAAAAATGTCATAAAATGGGTCTGACTGTAGTTGGCCACCTGTGCTAATTCTGCAATGGTTAAGGGGCGATTGGAATGCTGTTGGATATACTCAACGATTTGGCGAATTTTCTCATTTTTTCGGTAGGCATCATCGGTCGTTTTTTGATGAACATAGGCTTTCTCATACAAGGTGTAGAGGAATTGGCTGAGTAGGGCTTTGAGCATCAGCTCATAGTAGTCTGGTTTTTCCTTATCAAGCTCTAAGAGTCTGTTCAAAATATCTCGAAGTTGGGCATAGCCAGGGTCTTTGGTCTGGATGCGCGTAGTGAATTTGTAGGTAGCATTTTGCAAGGGTTGGAGATAGTTGAGACCGACCTGATCCAATTGACTGGCTCCAATCATATCCAGATGAAAGAGAAGGGTATCGGTAATATGTTCTTTTTTTTCGATAGGATGGATAGAGTGTAGGCCGTTGGGACGAATAAGAATAATGTCATCTTTTTGGCTAGCAAAGCGATCATAGTCAATATGGAAATTGGCGCTTCCTTCCCTAACTAGTATAACTTCCATCTCGGAATGCCAGTGAAAAAGGATATCGGGTCTTCCATCTTTAACCTCAGTGTGTGTGACGGTGTAAGGAAGTAACTGATTTTGATGGCTGATTGCCTGTTTGTAATCGTTCTCTGAAAATGAAGGGGGCTGTGTCATGCTTTTTTCCTCGCGCAAGTATTAAGACAATAGTACCAGTTTTTAGAAGAATAAGTCAAGAAAAAGGTATGAAAAGGCTTTATAATATAAACTAAACGGTATTTAGGAAGGGGTGGCTCAGCTTCTTATCAAGCTTGATCCTATCAAGTTTGATACAAGTGGGAGCTAGTCTGTCCTTCCTCTAAAAATAAAGGAGTACGTGATGTCAAAATTTCCAGAAAATTTCCTTTGGGGTGGTGCAACAGCAGCCAACCAGTTTGAAGGAGCCTATAATATTGATGGGAAAGGATTGTCCGTTCAGGACGTCACACCAAAGGGAGGTATGCCAGCAAATATTGGAGATTCCAATCCTCTGATTACGGATGAACCGACCCCTGATAATCTTAAGTTGGAGGGCATTGATTTTTACCATCGGTATAAGGAGGATATCGCTCTTTTTGCCGAGATGGGCTTCAAGGTTTTTCGTCTATCTATCGCTTGGTCTCGTATTTTTCCAAAAGGTGATGAGGTAGAGCCGAATGAAGCTGGCTTGGCTTTTTATGACAAGGTTTTTGATGAGCTAGCCAAGTATGGGATTGAACCGTTGGTCACCCTTTCTCATTATGAAACCCCTCTGCATCTGGCTCGTAAGTACAACGGCTGGGCTAATCGAGACTTAATTAGCTTTTATGAATCCTATGTACGTACTGTTTTTACACGCTATAAGAAGAAGGTCAAGTATTGGTTGACCTTCAATGAAGTGAACTCTGTTTTGCACGGTCCCTTTATGTCGGGTGGAATTGCGACTCCTTTTGAAGAGTTATCTAAACAGGACCTCTATCAGGCTGTCCACCACGAATTGGTGGCCTCAGCTTTAGCAACCAAGATAGGCCATGAAATCAATCCAGATTTTAAGATTGGCTGTATGGTTTTGGCTATGCCTGCTTATGGGATGACAGCCAACCCTTTGGATCAGCTGGCTGCTAGAGAGTTTGAAAATCAAAATTATCTCTTCTCAGACATCCATGCACGTGGGAAGTATCCTGATTACATCAAGCGTTTCTTTAAGGAGAACAGTATTGATATTCAGTTTGCTGAAGGAGATGAGGAGATACTTCAACATACGGTTGACTTTATTTCCTTCTCTTACTATATGAGTGTAGGTCAAGCCCATAATCCAGAAGATTACCTTGTTGGTAAGGGCAATATTATGGGTGGAATCAGTAATCCCTATCTAGAGGCATCGGAATGGGGGTGGCAGATTGACCCCGTTGGGCTCCGTCTCGTTCTTAATGCTTTTTATGACCGCTATCAGCTTCCGCTCTTTATTGTAGAAAATGGCTTGGGTGCTAAGGATGTTTTGGTGGATGGGCCAGATGGCCCAACTGTTGAGGATGATTATCGGATTGATTATCTTCAAAAACATCTGATTCAGGTTGCTGAAGCCATAGAAGATGGGGTAGAACTCTGGGGGTATACCACGTGGGGGCCGATTGACCTTGTATCTGCTTCAACTGCTCAACTCAGCAAACGCTATGGCTTCATCTATGTTGACCGTAATGACGATGGTACGGGAAGTTTGGCCCGCTATAAGAAGAAGTCATTTAACTGGTATAAGGCGGTTATCGAAAGCAACGGTGATGCTCTTTATTGGTCTTAATGATTGTATAAAATCAGAAGCTGGGAGTTAACATTTCCCAGCTTCTTGCAATATGGCGGAACTGGATGTCCGTTTTAGCTCAATTACTTCAGATGCCTGTTTTCTAAGATGGGCATTTTTGTCAAAATCCCTTGCAAAAATAGCTGAATAGAGGCAGTCCAACAGATAGTTAATCGAGGTATCTGTTGAAAAGGTTCCAATTTTAGAATAGAGTTTCTCCCGTGTGGCCAACCTGAGTACGCAGGGTGCCAGTTTAGTGGCTGAATTATCTCCCAGACTGGTCATGAGGATGACAGGGATGTTTTTTCTACGTAAGAAACGACTGGCTTGGTTGAGAATCTCCGTCTCGCCAGAGTAACTGATGATAATAGCACAGCTATTTTTCTTAGCCAAATATGCATCAAAGAGAATTTCACTTTGTAGTTGATGGATGCGTACATCCTTCTGAATCCGAGACATGTTATGTTGGAATTCTTGGGCATTGAGGAGGTTATTGCTGACGGCGAAAACATGAATGGTCTCAGCTTGATAAAGAATATCAGAAGCTTCCTTGAAGGTTTTTACTGAAATGAGAGACAAGGTATCGTCAATCGCTTCTTTTTTTAGTAGGGCGATTTTATTGGCAATACTCATTAGGTCATCGTTTTTGCCGAAGGGGTAGTTAGCATCAATATTAGTGTTCTGTCTATCCAAATAGTTCAACTCAGCTAGATAGGCTTTTTTGAAGTCAATCCAGCCTTTGAAATCCAATTTTTGGGCGATGCGAACCAAGGCAGATTTAGAAACGTAAGTCTCTGCAGCAATTTGAGTGGTTGTCATATTTTCAATAGCCTGTTTTTTGTTGAGAATATATGAAACGACGTGCTTTTCAGTGACTGAAAAAGGGTAGAGTTCCATTTTTTCAATTAAAAACATAATGGTCACCTCGTTTTTAGAACCGTGTTCTAAAAATTGCTCTTTCTGTGGTTTTAACTTGAGAACCCTGTTCTAAAAAGGGAATTTGCTCTTTTTTAAAATTATACCAAATGTTAAACTGGTTTTATAATAAAAAGACAGAGATGGCAGAGAATGATTGAAATAGACAGCTAAACCAAACCATAAAGAAGAAGGGAGATAAAATGTTATGCTAGCTAAGTTAATGAAGGGGAAACGATTTAGGGAATTAGTGTTTATTGGTCAATCTAGTCTGGCTTATTTTCTAGCTGGTTTTTTCGTTCCCTTCTTTTGGCCTTACCTGATGCGTCCTTTTGGTCTTCTGACAGGATTTATTGCCAGTGCCTTTATTATTGGTCCAATTTGGTATCTGAGTCATTATCGGGGCTTGATTTTTCAGAAAAAAGGAAGTGTAACAGTGGATATGGGGGCAGGGATTGGTATGGCTGTCTTTGTTCGGGATAGTTTATCCCACGGTATTCTATCAGGACTTTCTTCTCTACCAACTCTCTTTTATATGGCCTTGGGGGCTGTTCTAGCTGGTTTAGTAGCAGCTTACTTTATAAAGTAATGAGGAGTAATGATGACAGGTTTTCATGTATTAACGACAGTTTTAGGAGGTTTTCTCCTTCCTTTCTTCATTCTCTTGATTTGGGGGCGATTGGTTAGAAAGTGGCGGGCTTTCGGCGGTATAGTGGCAGCTTTTCTTATCATTGGCCCTATTTGGCTACTTAATCATGGGTTAGAAGAACCGCTTATCCAACAGACAGGCCATGTTTTTGTTGATATGGGCTTTGCGACAGCTATTGGTGTTTTTGTTTACGGTGCTCTAAAAGGAGGCAATATTCAGGATTCTAGAAATAATCTTATTGCAGTCATCTTAGGTGGCGGCTTGGCGGGCTTATTTCTATGGTTTCTTACCTAGAAAGTGTGATGGCTTTATTAGAACACTTGTAAAAAGAAGTATTATTTTTAAAAGGAGGGGAACTATGACGTTTCCAAAAGATTTTTTATGGGGTGGTGCT
>DIXV01000126.1:31506-31689 GCA_002436115.1 Streptococcus sp. UBA6071
TTTTATGGGGTGGTGCTTTAGCAGCCCATCAATTTGAAGGAGGAGTTCTTGAGACTTCAAAAGGTTATAGTGTCGCAGATGTGATGACAGCAGGCGCTCACGGTGTGCCACGTCTTATAACCGATGGCGTAGTGAAAGGCAACTACTACCCTAACCATGTAGGGATTGATTTTTATCATCGGT
>DIXV01000127.1:0-813 GCA_002436115.1 Streptococcus sp. UBA6071
ACAAGAATAGCATAGGACTGCTTACTCCCTCGTCCTACACGACCTCGTAGCTGATGAAGTTGACTAAGACCGAAACGATCGGCATCCATAATAACCATAATACTAGCATTAGGAACATTAACGCCAACTTCAATAACTGTTGTTGAAACCAAGATATCAATCTCTCTCTGCCTAAAGGACTGCATAATGACATCCTTTTCAGGGGCTTTCATCCTCCCATGGAGGAGGGCCACCTCAGCTTCCTCTCCAAAATAAGTTCGAAGTTCCTCTTCCAGAGTCAGGGCATTTTTCAAATCAAGGACTTCCGATTCCTCAATTAGAGGCGATATAACATAGATCTGCTCTTTCTTTTTTACTTTTTTTGACAACCACTCTAAAACTTGTCCTAACTGCTCGTGTTTGACCCATCGGGTTATAATTGCTTTCCGACCTTCTGGCAGTTGATCAATAATAGAAAGATCCATATCCCCGTAAGCTGTGATTGCAAGTGTCCGTGGGATTGGAGTTGCTGTCATCATTAACACATCTGGATTGTCTCCTTTTTGTCGAAATAATTTACGTTGGTTCACACCAAAACGATGTTGCTCATCTGTAATCACAAGACCAAGCCGATGGTAGTTGACCCCCTCTTGAATAAGGGCATGAGTCCCCACAATCACGTCAACCTCTCCTGCCTCAATAGCAGCAAGAGCAGCTCGCCTTTCTGCGACCCGCATACTTCCTGTTAAAAGAACAACCCTTATCTCTGGAAATAAATGAACCAAACTCTCCTTATGTTGCTCTGCAAGGATTTCTGTCGGCACCATAATAGCA
>DIXV01000127.1:1018-1850 GCA_002436115.1 Streptococcus sp. UBA6071
CCATAATAGCTGCTTGCATACCAGCAGTGACTGCTGCATACATGGCCAGCCCAGCAACGACCGTCTTTCCTGAACCGACATCTCCTTGAAGCAAACGATTCATGTGCTTTGGCTCTCGCATATCGTTTAAAATAGCTTCCAAACATCCCTTTTGAGCCTCTGTCAGCACAAATGGAAGACGCTCGCCTTTCTCTAGAACCCTTTTTTCATCATAGGGGATAGCTAAGCCACTTCCCTTTGTTTTATTGCTCTTTTTTAGCACTTGCAGTTGCAATTGAAAATACAAGAGTTCTTCAAATTTCACGCGCCTCACCGCCTGCTTATATTCTTCCAAATCTTTTGGAAAATGCATAGCACGCACAGCTCGCCTTCGGTCCATTAATTTATAATTTGCCAATAAAACCGCTGGCAAATTTTCCTCTAATAATGTATCATACCCTTCTTCAAAAGCGAGATGTATGATTTTAACCAATTGATTTTGCTTAACCCCTTGCATGAGGTGATAGATTGGTTGCATGCCATCTTGTGCCTGGGCTAAGATTTTCATTCCTGTCAGAGCAATTTTAGCAGCATCCCATTTCCCCCAGATAATGATCCCTTCTCCCAAGACGACCTTATCCTTGAGGTACGGCTGATTGAAAAAGGAAATGGCTATAACGGTTTCCCCTTGTTTGATTTTAAAAGATAAGCGATTTCGACTCCGACCATAGTATTGGAGGTTTGGAGGCGTCACTACTATTCCTTTAATAACGGCCTTTTCGCCATCTAATAGGTCAGCACTATCTTTTTCTTTAAAATCTTCATAACGAAATGGATAGTAGACCAATAAGTC
>DIXV01000127.1:2036-3825 GCA_002436115.1 Streptococcus sp. UBA6071
AATGGATAGTAGACCAATAAGTCTCCTATGGTTTTTATCCCCAATTTTTGGTACTTTTCCGCTGACTTAGGGCCAATGCTTGGAAGAACCGCTAAATGATCCTCTAATTTCATCTTTACCTCGCAAATCTTTAGCAACTAACTGAACTGACTGAGCATTCGTAGCTTTTCTACGAAAAATAGCTGAAAAACGTCTTCCGATTAAATTCAAAGCCTTATTAAGCAAGCTTAATTTAAGTCTAATATCTAAAAGAAACCCAGTCAGCCAGTGCCAACTGAGTTTTATCCTGATGAATGATAAACTCTAGGAATGCGATCGCTCAACAGACAAACCACCTCGTAATTAATCGTCGACCGATAATCTGCCCAATCTTGTACAGAGATAACCTGATTACCCATCTCTCCAATCAAGACCACTGGAGTCCCCAAAGGATACGCTCTCGGCAATCTCACGGTTGTCTGATCCATTGATATGCGTCCTACAATCTCGCAAGGCTTCTGATCAACTACCACATAAAATCCCTGCATATCACGCGTTAAACCATCTGCATAGCCTATGGGTAAGGTAGCAATCCATTCAGACCCTTTGGTCTTGTAGGTAGCACCATAACCGATAGGCTGCTGGTCTGGCAATTCCTTGACATGCACCAATTCCGTCGTTAGACTAAGTACAGGCTTCACACTATACGGAAGACTTAGAGAACGCCCACTGGGGTTGAGACCATAGAGGACATCTCCTAATCGAACAGCTGAAAAAACTGTTTCACTATGCCAAATAGCTGCCGCTGAATTACTGGCATGAACAAACCTAGGCTGATGAGGCAAGTGTTTTAAAATCTCTTGAAAAATAAGCAACTGCTCCTGAAATTGGTGGTCATCTGCTTCATCTGCTGTTGCAAAGTGAGTGAAAATACCAGAGAATTCTGCATGATGTGCCTGCAAAATCTGAATAGCTTGATTGATCGATTTGCTATCTTTAAAGCCAATCCGTCCCATACCCGAATCAACCTTGAGGTGAAACTGGAGTCCCGACAAATCTTTATGCATTGCTAATACAGTCTCTAGCCACTCCTGACTAGCAAGCGTTAGTTGGATGTTCTGAGACTGAGCAATAGCTATATCCTCAGCTGGAACGACACCTAAAACCAAGAGCGGAATATCAATCCCAGCATCTCGTAATTCGAGTGCTTCATCAAGATTCGAAAGGCAAAAACCCACCACATGATGGGATAGCTTCTTGGCAACTGGCACGGCACCATGACCATAGGCATTAGCCTTGACAACTGCCCAAACATCGGTCTCTTTAGGCAGATGAGACTTAACCTGTTGGAGATTATATATCAGATTATCCAAATCAACAGTGGCTACTGTCGGTCTGTGAAAACTTTTTATCATCTACTTCCTCCAAAAGCACACTGGCTTGAACAAAATTCCCTGAATGGCTAATAGATACCCAAACCTTTCCTGAGAAAGGATGCCTTGTAAAGACTGGTGCACCCAAGTTGTCGGATAGAATTTCCAAATCCTGAAATCGTACTTGGCCAATGCCAGTCCCCCAAGCTTTAGAGAAGGCTTCCTTAGCTGCCCAACGCCCTGCTAGAAAATTAAGTTGACGGTCACCTTTCAAGGTCTCAAAATACTGTAACTCCTTCTGGGTCAATACTTTTGGAGCAAATCTTGGATTTCGTTCAACAGCTTTTTGCATCTGATCTATCGCTTGCAAGTCAATCCCATGCCCAACAATCATACCTTCTCCTTATATTACCCTGTTCAACAGCCTAGTTGTTGCA
>DIXV01000127.1:4109-13490 GCA_002436115.1 Streptococcus sp. UBA6071
ATACAGCAATTAAGGAATCTAGATTTTAAAATCTTTTTCTATTGCACCTCATAAAAAATTACAGTGTTTTTTTCAAGGTACTATAAATTTCCTCAACAAGACTTACTGTCTTAGGCCATCCCAGACAAGGATCTGTAATAGATCTCCCAAAAACTTTCGGCTCATCTTGACGACCATCTTCCAGATAAGACTCAATCATAAAACCACGCACATATTTTCGGATTTTTTCGTTCCAATCCCGATTAATCAAGGTCTGTCGAATAATTCGAATCTGCTCCAGATAGTTTTTCCCCGAATTATCATGGTTGGTGTCAATGATGATAAAAGGATTCTGTAACCCCATCTCTTCATACTGTTCAATGGCTTTAACGACATTATCGTAGTAATAATTGGGTTCGTTTTCGCCATACTCGTTTGTGGCTCCTCTTAGAATTGCATGGGCCAAGGGATTACCATCCGTCTCTACTTCCGCTCCATTGAAGAAGAAGTTTTGCTCCATCTGAGCTGCGTAAATCCCATTGAACATAATAGTGAGATTCCCTGAGGTTGGATTTTTCAAGCCGGTAGGGGCATCAATTCCAGAAGCGACAAATCGGTGTTCCTGATCTTCGACTGACCGTGCCCCCACAGCGTGGTAACTCACCAAGTCGTCAACCAAAACGAGGTTGCTTGGATATAACATCTCATCTGCCGTTGTGAGGCCTGTCTCTGTAATCACACGATAATGAAGCTTGCGTACTGCTTGTAAGCCATTGATTAAGTCAGGCAATTCTGATACATTGGGCTGATGTACCAGACCTTTGTAGCCAGAGCCATTTGTTCTCGGTTTTGCGGTATAGACACGCATCACCATGAAAATTTTATCCTTAACCCTCTCCTGAAGCTCTGACAACCGTCGTGCATACTCCAAAACAGCCTCTTCATTATCAGAAGAACAGGGACCAATAACTAAAAGAAGACGGTCATCCTGACCTTGGATAATTTCTTTTAGCTCAGCATCTCGCTTCTTCTTCTTGGCCAATAACTCTCCACTTAATTGGGTCGGTAGTTTGACCTTATCTAAATCAATTAAATCACCTTTTTGACGAATACTCATTTTCTTATTTTCCTAATGTTTCATAGATTTCTTGGACTAACTCCACTGTATTTTCCCAGCCAAGACAAGGATCTGTGATGGATTTACCAAAGATATCAGGTGCATCTTGACGACCATCCTCTAGATAAGACTCAATCATAAAGCCACGAACAACTTGATTGATCTTCGTATTCCAGTCACGGTTAATTAAGGTTTGACGAATAATGCGAACCTGTTCCATGTGGTTTTTTCCAGAATTATCATGATTGGTATCAACGATGATAAAGGGATACTCAAGCTCTGTCTTTTCATATTGCTCAATTGTATCAAGCAAATTATCATAGTAGTAGTTGGGAATGTTTTTGCCAAATTCGTTAAGACCACCACGTAAAATAACATGCGCTAATGGATTGCCATCCGTCTGAACTTCCTGAGAATTGAAAAGGAAAGATTGTTTGTTCTGAGCTGCGTAAACGCCATTGAACATAACATTGAGATTGCCAGATGTAGGGTTTTTCATTCCTGTTGGGACATTGATCCCTGAAGCAACAAAACGGTGTTGCTGATTTTCAACCGACCGTGCTCCGACAGCAATGTAAGAGACCAGGTCTTCAACAAGAGAGAGGTTTTCTGGATAGAGCATCTCATCTGCTGTTGTCAAACCTGTTTCAGTGATGACACGGTAATGTAATTTACGTACAGCCTTGATACCATTAATCAGACTTGGAGCATCATTCCCTCCAGGGTGATGAATCATCCCTTTATAGCCATCACCATTCGTTCTAGGCTTAGCAGTGTAAACACGCATAGCCATGAAAATCCGTTCCTTGACCTCTTCCTGAAGTTTCGACAACCGTCTCGCATACTCAAGTACAGCCTCTTCGTTGTCTGAAGAGCACGGACCGATAACGAGGAGAATGCGTTTATCCTCACCTTTGATAATGGCTTCTAACTCACGATCTCGATCCATTTTCTTCTTAAGGGCTTCACCAGTTAGTTTTGACATCTCCCTTACTTCTTCAATATTAATGGGCTGGCTAGTTGGTTTAAAAGTCAATCGTCTATCCTCTTCTTACTCTTATTTTCTACGCCCATGACAGTTTTTAAACTTCTTTCCTGACTGACATGGACAAAGGTCATTGCGACCAATTTTGGATAAGTCTATAGTTGATGGCAGATTAGAACGTTGGGCTGAAATGTTACGCGTTGCTGTAGTGGTAACACTTTGGACCTTACGTTCACGCTCTATATTATCGTGAATCTGTGCCTTCATCATCAAGCGTGTCACATCAAACTCAATACTTCCAATCATATCATTAAACATTTTAAAGGCTTCTGACTGGTATTCTACAACAGGATTATTTTGTGCGTATCCTCGTAAACCTACTGAACTTCGAAGTTGATCCAAAGCATCAATATGATCTGTCCATTTACTGTCCACAACACGCAAAATCAGAACTTTTTGGAATTCTTTTATAGCAGCTTGGTCACGTAGTTTCGTCACCTGATTGTCATAGATAGCCAATGCCTTATTATATAGTAGTTCCTCGATTTGCAGATCAGATAAATTAGTTAAATCTTTAGCAGATAATTCTTCTTCTGCAACTAAACACATGTGTGCAAAATTCAGAATCGCTTCCAAGACTTCCCGACGCTCCTTAAGATGTGTGTGTGCTTCAACTTGGCGATGGATAGTTCGGCGAATCATCCCTTGAATTTCTTTTGCAAGATCACGATCTGATGTAATCACATCATTACGCTCACGGTAAATAATTTCACGTTGCTCCCGCATAACATCATCGTACTGCAAGACCTGCTTACGTGAATCATAGTTATTGCCTTCAACCCGTTTCTGAGCAGACTCTACTTGTCTGGTCAACAAACCAGATTTGATGACCACATCCTCATCATCGGATAGCCTCATGCGCTCAAGAATAGCCTTAATCCGTTCCGAACCAAAACGACGCATTAACTCATCTTCCAATGAAAGGTAAAACTGTGATTCTCCTGGGTCTCCTTGACGTCCAGAACGCCCCCGAAGCTGGTTATCAATCCGACGACTCTCATGGCGCTCCGTACCAATCACACAGAGGCCTCCAAGTTCACGGACACCTTCCCCTAATTTGATATCTGTTCCACGACCAGCCATATTAGTGGCAATAGTCACTGCGCCACGCTGACCAGCGTTCATAATAATTTGAGCTTCCTTAGCATGGTTCTTCGCATTTAAAACCTCATGCGGTACACCATTTTGGACAAGCATATTGGAAATAAGTTCAGACGTTTCAACTGCAACAGTCCCTAATAGAACCGGTTGTCCCTTAGTGTACCGTTCCTTAACGTCTGCTACAACTGCTTCAAATTTAGAAGCCAAGCTTGGATAGAGTAAATCCTCATAATCAACACGGACAATAGGACGGTTCGTTGGAATCGGAATAATCCGCATATTATAAATTTCACGGAATTCTTCTTCTTCCGTTTTACCAGTACCTGTCATTCCAGCTAACTTCTTGTACATCCGAAACATATTTTGATAGGTAATGCTCGCCGAGGTTTTAGACTCGTCTTGAATAGGCACACCTTCCTTGGCTTCGATAGCCTGATGAAGACCATCAGAATAGCGACGTCCCTCCATGGTACGTCCTGTAAACTGGTCAACAATCAAAATTTCTTGACTTTCCGATACAACATAGTCAATATCCAAAATCATAATGTAGTTAGCACGTAAAGCATTGTCAATATAGTGAGTTAATGCGACATTTTCAATATCATAAAGATTTGTCAAATGGAAGTAAGCTTCTGCTTTGTCAATCCCTGAATCAGATAGACCAATGGTCTTAGAAGGCACATCAATGATATAGTCTTCTTTTTTCAAGGATTTGACATAGCTATCTGCACGGTAATAAAGCTGACCTGCTTCACCACTTTTAGCTCCCGACACAATTAAAGGCGTCCGTGCTTCGTCAATGAGGACAGAGTCAACCTCATCAACTAAGGCATAGCTAAGTGGCCGCTGAACCATATCCTCAGCTCGTACAACCATATTATCTCGCAAATAGTCAAAACCGATTTCCGCATTGGTCGAATAGGTAATGTCACTGGCATAAGCTTCTCTCTTTTCCTTAGGAGACTTAGCTGCTAAGTTAATCCCAACAGATAGACCTAACCAAGAATAGAGTTCCCCCATCTCAGTCGCATCACGTGCGGACAAGTATTCATTGACGGTAACGACATGAACACCTTCGCCTGTCAAGGCATTGAGGTAGACGGGCATCGTCGCCGTCAAGGTTTTCCCTTCACCAGTCCGCATTTCAGGGACATCACCCTGGTGGAGGACAATCCCTCCCATAATTTGAACATGATATGGGTAGAGACCCAAAACACGCTTAGACGCCTCTCTAACTACCGCAAAAGCTTCATATAGCAAGTCATCCAAGGTCTCTCCCTTTTGATAACGCTGCCTAAATTCATCTGTCTTTGCTTTAAGGGCTTCATCTGTCATGGCTGCCATGGTCTCTGCATAAGAACCAACTTTCTGAGCCATCCTATCAATTTTCTTTAGTTCTCCCTTGTCATTTTCAATTAAGGAGCGAAATACATTAGTTCCCATCTATTTTCCTTTCGAAGATAATCATCTTATAATACCATAAGTCTAAGCATTTATCAAGAAATACTCCACAACCTTCAAGCATTCCACTTGAAATATAAGAGGACTAAAAAATAGCCCGATGGACTATTTTTAGACTGTTTTATTATCTGGTCTACATAAGGCTAAATACTCATTCACTGACTTGTTTAGCTAGGGCAAAATTCCCTAACGTTGCAGAACCGTTACCTGCTACAGCAGGTGTTACGATGTATTCTGTCAAATCTGGTACGGGAACATAGTCATCCAACAAGACTTGAAATTTCTCCCGTACACGATTGAGCATATGAGACTGGGCCATAACCCCACCACCAAAGACAATGACATCTGGTCTAAAGTTCAAGGTTGCAGAAACAGCAGCCTGGGCAATATAGTAAGCTTGGACATCCCAAACAGGGTTATTAAGCTCTATGTTTTCCCCACGAATACCCGTCCTTGCCTCTAGACTAGGACCCGCAGCCAGTCCTTCTAAACAACCGTTGTGGAAAGGACAAACACCATTGAAATCACTGTCTGCGGGATGTTTTGCCATATAAATATGACCAACTTCTGTATGCCCATTCCCGCCGATAAAATTACCACGTTGCATGATACCAGCACCAATACCTGTCCCTATAGTGTAGTAAACTAAATTTTCAACTTTCTGATGAGCATTTTTGCGTGCTAGAATCTCTCCATAAGCAGATGAATTGACATCTGTCGTGAAATAAATTGGAACATTAAGCGTCTCTCGGATTTTCCCAACCAAATTAACATGACTCCAATGCGGCTTTGGAGTACTGGTAATATACCCATAAGTTGCAGAATTTTTATCAATATCAATTGGACCAAAAGAGCCAATTGCAAGTCCTGCTAAATCATCACCAAACCTTTGAAAAAACTCTACTGTCTTTTCAATTGTCTCATAAGGCGTTGTCGTCGGGAACTGCACTTTTTCCAAAAGTTTGAAGTTTTCGTCACCAATAGCACAAATAAACTTGGTTCCTCCAGCTTCTAAACTGCCATATAACTTTGTCATAGCTATTTCCTTTTTTTAATTTTCTTTATCTATTATAGCATATTATTCTCATTTTTTTGCAATTTTCTGCTTTTCTTCTAGAGAAATTCACTTAACACGCAAAAGGAGCCGAAGCCCCTTTTACATTATTTAGTCAGTTTCAAGAAGTCATCACCTTTGGCAACATTACCTGTAGCCAAGGCATCAACAGAAGTATAATCTGCAGTATTTGTAACAATAACCATCGTGGTTGTGTCAAGGCCAGCGCCTTCAATAACTGATGAGTCAAAGTTTGCTAGCACATCGCCAGCTTTTACCTTATCACCTGCAGCAACTTTCATATCAAAGCCTTTGCCTTCAAGTGTTACGGTATCAATACCAATATGAATTAGAACTTCTGCACCACCTGGTGTTTTAAGTCCGTAAGCATGGCCAGTTTCGAAAGCGATTGTTACTTCCGCATCTGCTGGTGCGTAAACAACACCTTCAGATGGCTTAACTGCCAAACCTTTACCCATGGCTCCGCTAGAGAAAACGGGATCGTTCACATTCTCCAAAGCGACTACCTCTCCAACAAGTGGTGATACAAGCGTTTCAGGTGTAACAGAACTTGCAACAACATTTCCTGTTTCAGCTGCCTCAACAGGACGCACATCTTCCTTCTTAGTGCTAGAAGTTGTTTCGTCGTCATCAAATCCAAACATATAAGTCAAAGTGAATCCAAGGGTAAAGGAAACAGCTACCATGAAGAAGTATTGGAGCAATTGACCATTGAGGTAAAGAAGGGTACCTGGAATGATGGTAATACCAAAACCAGTACCAGCAAGACCAAGGATGGATGCAAGTGCACCACCGATAGCTCCAGCAATCAATGAAAGGAAGAATGGTTTGCGGTAACGTAAGTTAACCCCGAAGATAGCTGGCTCAGTAATACCGAGGAAGGCAGAGAGAGCTGCTGGGAAAGCCAAAGCTTTTAGCTTGACAGATTTTGTTTTTACACCAACCGCAATAGTAGCTGCACCCTGTGCAGTCATAGCTGCTGTCATGATGGCATTGAATGGGTCAGCACCGGTATTAGCTATCAGTTGTGATTCAAGCAAGTTGAAGATATGGTGAACACCAGACACCACAATAATCTGGTGAAGACCACCAATGATAAAACCTGCAAGTCCGAATGGTAGGGCAAGAAGAGCTTCAGTACCCACTAGGATGTAATTTTCTACAACGTGGAAGACTGGACCAATAACAAAGAGACCAACAATTGACATAATGAAGAGTGTCAAGAAAGGTGTTACCAAAAGATCGAGGGCATCAGGAACAACTTTATGGAATGCTTTTTCAAGCTTAGCACCAATGATACCAATGATAAAGGCTGGCAATACTGATCCTTGCAAACCAACAACTGGAATAAAGCCAAAGAAAATTTGCGGTGTTGCTTCACCACCTGATGCAACAGCCCAAGCGTTAGGAAGTGAACCAGAGATAAGCATCATACCGAGGACGATACCGATAACTGGATTACCACCAAATACACGGAAGGTTGACCACACAACCAAAGCTGGAAGTGCAACAAAGGCTGTATCAGTTAAAATTTCAGAATAAACTTTCAAATCTTCTGGAAGTTCTAATCCCAATGCTCCCAAAAGACCACGAAGACCCATGAAGAGACCTGTTGCTACGATTGCTGGAATGATTGGAACAAATACATCACCGAAAGTACGGATGGAACGTTGGAACCAACTACCTTGTTTTGCAGCTTCAGCCTTCATTTCAGACTTAGTTGAAGTCGGCAAGCCAAGGGCTACGACTTCGTCATAAATTTTATTTACTGTACCAGTACCAAAGATAATTTGGTATTGACCAGAGTTGAAGAAAGCACCTTGTACTTTTTCAATATCTTCGATTGCGTCCTTGTTGATGATTGATTCATCTTTCACCATCACACGAAGACGAGTCGCACAGTGAGCCACACTGCTGACGTTCTCAACTCCACCGATAGTTTCGATGACTTTTTTTGCAATTTGTGTATTGTCCATTTGCAAAAATCTCCTTATTTTTATTTTTTGTTATGAAAGCGGTTTTAGCTTTCCCACGTCTATTATTTTATCATGTTTTCAAAATATGTCAACCGTTTGATAGAAATTATTTTTTATAACAGAAAAAAGTTGATTTTTAAATGGAAAACGGTTACTATTATTATTAGAAAAACTTTCTGATAAAATAAATAGTTGGAGGTAAGTATGGTTTTTGATAGTAGTTTAAGGTATCGTCCTTACGAGGATTGGACTTCTGAAGAGATTCAAAACATTGAGGACAAGGTTGCTAAGTCTCCGTGGCATACGACCTTTCACATTGAACCCAAGCGTGGACTGCTCAATGATCCTAATGGTTTTTCTTATTTTGATGGAAAATGGCAACTTTTCTACCAATGGTTTCCATTTGGTGCTGCTCACGGTCTTAAATCTTGGGTCCATACGGTTTCTGATGATCTCATCCACTTTGAAGAAACTGGGACAGTTCTCTATCCCGACCATAAGTTAGACACACATGGTATGTACTCCGGTTCTGCTATGCAAATGGATGACAACCTTTTTATCTTTTACACAGGCAACTGTCGTGATGACAAATGGGTTCGTCAAACCTACCAAAATGGTGCCCTATTAGATAAAGACGGAAAGCTAGTGAAGTTTGATGAAACATTGATTCCTCAACCCATAGATGTAACGGAACACTTTAGAGATCCTCAAATTTTTGACTTTAATGGTCAATATTATGCCATTATCGGTGGACAAGACCTTGACAAAAAAGGAATTATCAAACTTTATAAGGCTATAGATAATAATTATAAAGATTGGAAATTTGTTGGAGATTTAGAATTTGAAAACGATCTGACTTCCTATATGGTAGAATGTCCTAATTTAGTCTTTATTGATGAACAACCCGTTCTTCTCTATTGCCCACAAGGTTTAGATAAAAAGGTTCTAGATTATAGCAATATCTATCCAAATATGTATAAAATCGGACAAACTTTCGTTCCTGAAAAAGCTGAAATCGTCCTACCATCTGAACTGCAAAATTTGGATTATGGCTTTGAATGCTATGCCACTCAAGCTTTTAATGCTCCCGATGGCCGTGCACTCAGTGTTAGCTGGTTAGGACTTCCTGATGTGGCTTATCCAACAGATGATTACGACTATCAAGGTTGCCTGTCACTGGTCAAAGAATTGACACTAAAAAACAACAAACTCTATCAATACCCCCTACCGGCTATCACCACTCTACGTCAAAGCCAACAGCCTTTCAGTGATCTTGAACAGACAAGTAATACTTATGAGTTAGAGCTCACCTTTGCAAAAAATACTCAAACCGAACTGGTTCTTTTCGCAGATTCAGAGACTAAAGGGCTTCGACTCACTATTGATTTACAAAATGGGGTGTTAACGCTAGATCGAAGTGAAGCAGGTCAACAATACGCTTTAGAATTTGGTCAAACACGTACTTGCCCTCTGGAAAATGAAACCACGACCGCCAATATTTTCATTGACAAATCAACATTTGAAATTTTTATTAATAAAGGAGAGAAGGTGCTCTCTGGCCGCGTTTACCCGCATGATAACCAATCCGGCTTACGTTTGACAAAAGGGCAGGTTCAAGGCACCTACT
>DIXV01000127.1:13642-13824 GCA_002436115.1 Streptococcus sp. UBA6071
TTACCCGCATGATAACCAATCCGGCATACGTTTGACAAAAGGGCAGGCTCAAGGCACCTACTATACACTAGCTTATGGTCGCTAAACTGACAGATGTCGCCAAACTTGCCGGGGTCAGCCCTACAACTGTTTCTCGTGTTATCAATAACAAGGGTTACCTATCTAAAAAAACAATCAAAAAA
>DIXV01000078.1:0-1570 GCA_002436115.1 Streptococcus sp. UBA6071
TATCCAACTCCTTTTCAAAAATACACTAGCCCTATTATACCATACTTTCCTTTGTTGTAGGAATTTTTCCTTTTTGAATACCAAAATGTAACGATTTTCGTTCTCCCTCTCTTTTCTAAAAACCACACATCTTCTTTCGGTCACAAAAAGAACTACCTCTAAGTGATAAGGTTCTTATTTTGTCAATCTGATTCCTAATCCCCTTCTTATTTTTTTATATAGTTTATCTCTGAACATCTTTCCTATTTTAACTTCCCCTTGCTAAACAGTATTCCATTTTCCTATTTTTATGTTACAATTAAAGAGAATTTGTTGAAAAGGAAAAGAAGATGACAAAGCATATCCCAATCATGATTAAGATCGCAGTAACATTCCTTTTAGCAGGAGCTATCTTTGCTTATACCCATCTCATCCAACGAGAGCTTATGGTTGCCAATAATCAAGGGAAACTTATAATTATTTCTTCCGGAAAAACTATCAAGGAGAAGACCCAGTTCTACCAAAATATTAGCAAAATCGCTATCAACGGACGCCCTCTAGACAGTAAGTACATCAAAGAGAATGAATGGGCCTCTCAAAAACTAGATGCGGTTAATAACTCCTACTTTACTTCCGTCGAAGCTAGCCTCACTATTGACTTTCCATCTCCCATCAAAAGTATCACCTTTGAACATCAAAAAGATGAACAAAATGGAATTCTCCAATTTTACCTTGACGGAGACCTTATCCAAGAAGTTGACAGTTATAGCGAAGATTTCTCGTTAACAACAGATACCGTAACAAGCGTCCAACAAATTGGTCTTAACCAGTCAACTATTTTTTGGCACTTATGCCTCTTAACCTTCGTTCTAAGTTCATTTATCTTTGTCATTAAAGAGATTTATAAGGAAATCAATTCCCGCCAAATAATCAAATTTTCCTCATTATCTCTCTTTTGTTTATTAAGCTTGTCTGCTTCTTTAGATTACCTCTACGGGGAGACACTTAGCCTTTTCAACTCTAATATTCCTGCCCAAGAGATTATTCTACTGGCTCTTTTGACCTTGTTCTTTATTGCTATTTCTTTAACAGCCCTTTCGAGACTTATTCCTAATAAAATCAAGCGTTTTATCAAAGCACCTTATCATCTTGTCCTTTTCCTCCCTCCTCTCATCGCTTCTTTCTTGATGGAAAATAGCTATTCCTCCATGAATACTATCCAACCGAGTGCTTTTTTCTATAATCTTCTTCTTATTACAGTGATTTATTTAGCCTTATCTTGGGTAAGCACATCCTTTAAAGTCGGAGGGAGCCTTCTCCTTGTTTTAGCAACTAGCTTTGGGATTCTCAATAAACTGATGATTGATACCCGCAGTCAACCTCTTCTTTACTTCCACCTTCTACAGCTAAGAGATGGACTAAATATTGCAAATGCTACCAAATTAGTCTTTGACAATAATATTCTTCAGTCTATTTTTCTCGCTTGGATTGGTGTTACCTTGTTACTTTATCTTCCTAAGCTTAAGATCCACATCCCTTCAAAATTAAAGGGAAAACTATCTGCAGTCTTCACATCCCTCAGTGGTAAAAT
>DIXV01000078.1:1730-5194 GCA_002436115.1 Streptococcus sp. UBA6071
CTTAAAATCAATATCCCTTCAAAATTAAAGGAAAAATTATCTGCAGTCTTCACATCCCTCAGTGGTAAAATCCTAGCACTTCCTGCACCCTTTAGAGATAAAATCCCATCCTTACCTGATCCTTTTCGCAAAAAAACTACAACCATCGCTCATTTTTTCAAACATAAAATCCCCAAACGTGTTTTATTTTCCTTTAGTGGGCTCCTAATTTCTGCTCTTTTTCTTCCCTCTTTGATTATGGGCATCACTAAAGTTGCTAATATTAAACTCAATTATTGGCAGATGCAGGAAACCTACGCTAAATCTGGTTCACTTCTAGCCATGGCTAGTTTCTACGAAGATAGTCTTATAAAGGAACCTGAAAACTATTCTCTTGAAACTGTGACAACTATCGCTGATAAGTATGAACCATCAGACATTTCTAGTGAACAACGCCCGAATATTATTATCATTCAAAATGAATCTCAGACTGATTTTTCGAACTTAGAAAATCTTGACTTATCTCCTGATCCATTGAGCTTTCAACATAGCTTGACAACCAATACTGTCCATGGCAACCTCAATGTTTCTGTTTATGGCGGTGGGACTGCTAATACTGAATATGAGGTTCTAACCAGCAACTCTCCCGCTCTTCTGTCAAGTAACATCTTTCCCTACCAACAACTCATTGACGGAGACCGTCATAGTTTTGCCAGTTTACTTAGTAAACAAGGATACCAGACGGTTGCCTTGCACCCGCAATCAAGCCTCAACTACAACAGGGACAACGTTTATAACGCCTTTGGTTTTTCTGAGACCTACTTTTTAGATAGCAAACCTGGCATCAATAGCCTTTATCAGCTAAAAATGGAACGGAATTTCGTCTCTGATCACTCTCTCTTTGAAGGAGTACAAAAGCTCTATACTGAAAAAGAGGATAAGCCTCTCTTCACCTTTGTGGTTACCATGCAGGGGCATGGAAGTTATAATACTAGCGATTATGAAAAGAAAATCGCTATCAATGGTTCAACAGAGAATTTCACTAGCGAATCTGAATTTTTCACCAGCATGTCTTCAACTGACCAAGCTTTTAAAAATTTAATTGCGTATTTCCAAGACTACGACGAACCCACAGTCGTTATCATGTATGGCGATCATCAGCCTAGTCTCAGCAAAAAATTCTATCAAACTTTTTTACCTGACTCATTAGATAGTACCTCTAACCTTAGCGCAACATATACCACTCCTTTTCTTATCTGGGCTAATTTTGATATCCCTGAGACAACACCTACGACAATCAGTCCTAACTTCCTAGTGCCTTATACGATAAACCTCCTGGAGCAGAGTTCCGCTCCTCTTCCAACATCCTCATATTATGAATTTTTAACAACTCTACAGACCCATGTTCCGGTTATTACCACGTGGGGCTATAAAACGAATGACGGCACCTTTTATGAGCAATTGAACGATCATCAACTTCTTAAAAATTATGCTATCTTAGAATACAATAATGCGATTGATAAAAAAACACTTGATCACTACTTTGAATAGCTTAAAAACAAAAAGTCTTGCGGACTCCAAACGAAATCCGCAAGACTTTTTAAGTATCCCAACGGTTTAAACCATAACGTTCAATAAGCGTTATCAATTTATTTGCATAATTAGGATCTGTCGCATAGCCTGCTGCCTGTAAAGCAGCTACAGCTGTTTTATAATCTTTGGCAGCTCTATACTTTGCATAGTTTTGGCTGCGCCATGGTGTAGATGTAAAGAATTTACCATAGTTAGCAATACTTTCTCCCCACGATGGATAAGTTCTAAAAACTGCCTTTGTTTCTACATATTGCCCATTAACAAACTCAGTTGTAGTAAAGGTTTCAGAACTGCCTTGCCAATCGCTACCAGCTTTAATGCCGAAAAGATTGTGATAAGGGGCACTTGCTAGCTTGGACTGTCCCCAACCGCTTTCTAAAATAGCCTGTGCTGCAACAACACTTGGCAACAAACTATTTTCTTTTGCTGTCTGAATGACACTAGGATAAATGGTTGATAGGAATTGAGACTGCTGACTCGTTAGATTTGAAAGTTGAGAGACCCCTCCCAAACGATTCGAATCAGCAGATACTACTTTCCCCCAACAGCACCATACCATGCAAAGATACCATTTGCCAATCCTGTGGCAAGTTTTTCTTGGTAATCACCCCGCGTAACCTTAGCTAGTTCACTTGGATTGTCCATAAAGCCCATCTCAACTAAGATAGCAGGGATAGCTGTTTCTCTAAGAACTGCATAGGTAGCACGCTTTACCCCACGATTTGTAGCCCCTGTTGCAGTGACTAAGTTTTGTTGGACTGTATTCGCTAAAATTTCACTTTCAGCCAGACGGGTAGAATCATTATGCATAGCCCCATTGATTGCAGGTGGGTACTGGGCATAATATTGGTACCAATATGTCTCAATCCCCGATGCTGTTGTCGTTCCATTACCCGTCGCATTAAAGTGGAGGCTAACGAAAAGATCTGCATTCGAATTATTTGCTAAGATTGAACGTTCTGTAGCAAAACCAACACTTTGGTCTCCTAATCGACTCATGATAACAGTGTAACCATTGGCCTGTAATTTAGCCTTAAGTAAATTAGCAACAGAAAGTGCCAAGGTCTTCTCGTAAACACCGCCATAAACAGCACCTGGGTCTGTCCCACCATGTCCAGGATCAATGAAGATAGTCTTGCTTCTGGTTGCTTGATAGTTAAGTTCAAGGGTTGAAGTAGCTATCAAGGAAGAGCCAACACCGTTACCTTGTGTCAGATAGAGATGAGCATGATAGAGACCGCCATCATTTTTATGATTACTTGCTTTAACTGTCAACTTGTAGCTACCATCAGCTTGTTGATAAGCTGTATACCATTTAATATCATCTTGACCTCCAGTCTCTGACCAGACAGGAACCTCTACTGATTTTACGCCATAGTAGGACGTGATGTTTGTGACAAGGACATCAAAAGTCCCTGCTTGATGGTTAATGTTAACAATACTCAAATTAGCAGTTGGTTTTTCTTGTGAAATAGTTACTGTTGTTTGTGTTCCCGCAATCGCTCTTAAACTATTATCCGAAACCCTATAATAAAGGTGGATAGCGTACTGTCCTGTACTGTATTTATGGTCACTGGCTTTGACACTAGCTCTAAAACTACCGTCTGATTGCCTTGTTGCAACGTACCATTTAAGGTCGTCTTGACCTCCAGCCTCTGACCAAACAGGAACAAGCACCTCAGTGAGACCTGATGAACTCTGAACATTTGACACCACAACATCAAATGTCCCCATCTGATCATTCTTGTTTTGAACGGTAATTGTCCCACGCATTTCATTTGGCATGTCTACGACGGTGCTATTGACAACCTTGAGACTACCATTTCCTAAAACATAATAAAGATGGGCATGGTAGCGACCGGTATTATATTTATGGTCACTGGCTTTGACAC
>DIXV01000078.1:5440-5728 GCA_002436115.1 Streptococcus sp. UBA6071
ATTTATGGTCACTGGCTTTGACACTTACTTTGAAACTACCATCTGACTGTTTAACTGCCTTATACCATTTAAGATCGTCTTGACCTCCAGTCTCTGACCAAACAGGAACGAGAACGTCATTGAGACCAGATGAACTTTGAACATTTGTGACCACAATATCAAACGTTCCCGCCTGATCGTTCTTGTTTTGAATGGCGAGTTCCCCTCGTGTTTCATTTGGTACATCTACTGTTATACCATCAATAACCTTGAGACCACCATTTCCTAACACATAATAAAGATGGGCGT
>DIXV01000080.1 GCA_002436115.1 Streptococcus sp. UBA6071
CGGTTCGATTCCGTCTCGCGCCATTTATCCATGTAAATTGGATAGGAGATAATGAGCTAAGGCTTTTCAAATAGAGTCCAAGTCATCTTGGGCGCGTAGCTCAGATGGTTAGAGCGCACGCCTGATAAGCGTGAGGTCGGTGGTTCGATTCCACTCGTGCCCATATTATAGAATGGAGAATTACTCAAGAGGCTGAAGAGGACGGTTTGCTAAATCGTTAGGTCGGGTAACTGGCGCGGGGGTTCGAATCCCCCATTCTCCGTAAGATAATAGAGCTGGGATTCTTATCTCAGCTCCTATGTTTTTCTTAGTAACACTAATAATATATTATAACTTGACTGGATGATGAACCTAATGAGGTTGGACACCCAGTCAATCTTTATAAGTTTTTTGATATAATAGTCTTAATGGTATAGAAAAGAAGAATTCTTTCAATCAAGGTTCGCTTCCGTTTTTAGTTGTATGGTGTCTCAGGGAGGACTGACATGAATCAGTTTAAAAAATCAAAAATTATTGTTCTCGTATCTGTTTTAGTATTGCTTTCCTTATCCCTTCTCTTTTTATCTAGCCAAACCTGGTTTAAAAAAAGCAATCCCTTAGCCCCAGTTAACTACTTAGTTTCTGGTGTTGATAGTATTTTATCCAAACCGGTGAATTTTATTTCAGGGTCTGTTCGAGAGATGAACAACTTATTAGAGACATATGACGAAAACAAAACTTTAAAGGCTACCTTGTCTGAATCTCAAGAGATGTCTACAGAAAATGACACTCTAATTGCTGAAAATGAAAGCATGAGACAAGCCTTATCCCTTATAAAGAGTTACGAAAGCAAACAAACCTTAGCATCAGAAGTTTTAGTTAGAAACCCAAACAGTTGGTCCGCTAGCTTGTCAATTGATAAGGGAAGCCATCATGGCGTTTCAAAAGAGATGTTGGTTTTAGCAAATGGAGGCTTGATTGGCACCTTATCAGATGTTGATCTCTCTACCTCAAAGGTTCAACTCCTGACAGATGAGACAAGCACTAAAAATTTGGCCGTCAAAATCAATCTGGCATCAGGTGCCATTTATGGGATCCTTACAAAGTATGATGCTGAAGAGAACGTCTTTATTGTTTCCCAATTAAATGGGAATGCCAAAGCGACAGAAGGTAGTCAAGTGGTCACGAGTGATTTATCTGACGAGGCTGCTAGCAATGTCTTGGTGGGGACAGTTTCAGCTGTGAAAAAAAACGGAAACACCTTAGATGAAGAACTTCACGTTAGCCCTGCAGCAGATTTTTCAAATATTTATACCGTTGTTCTGGTTAAGAATTGAGGATAGAGCCAATGAAGAAAACAGCCTTACTGAGCCTCTTAGTGGTTTTTCTCATCATGCTATTGGATGGGCAACTAACGACTCTTTTAATGAATAGCTTACCGTTTGATTTAAGAATTGCTAGCCGATTGCTATTGTTAAATCTCATTTTCTTTTCAAGTCGAAAAAAAGACGTGGAAACAGTCCTTATTTTCCTCGTTATTGGGCTCTTGTATGATAGTTACTATCTGAATTTGATTGGAATTGCAACGACCTTGCTTCCGGTGTTTGCCTCTATCTTAGGGGGTGTTTTCAGAACGTTAAAGTTTAATTTATTAAATTTTGTATTGATGAGCGTCATTTTAATTTTCTCTTTTGAAGTGCTAAGTTACCTCTTGGCACAAGTCGTTGGCTTAGGAAGTCTCCGTTTTGAAGTTTTTGTCGTTAAGACCTTGGCACCAACTTTAGGCTACAATGTTTTGCAAAGTCTTGCTATATACCCGATTTTCTTAACGATTCTTAAAAAAACAAGACATAGAATTGTAACACTTGCGTAACATATAATAGTAAATTTTCTGGTACAATAGATAAAGACTTTAACTTAAGAAGGAGAAAATATATATTTATGAAAAAGAAGTTAATGGCAACTATCCTATTGAGTGCAATTGTCTTAGGTAACGTTGGGACAGTTTCAACAGTATATGCGGAAGATACGGATAGTAAAATCTCTGCTGTTGAAGGACAAATTTCAACGTTGACAGAGAAACAAGCTGAAGCTCAGGCACAAGTAAATGCTGTTCAAGCTGAAGTTGATAAGATTAAATCAGAACAAGCAACCTTGACTGCAGAAAATGAAAAACTGCAAGAAGAGTCAACGAAATTAGCAGAAGAAATTGCAGAACTGTCTGAAGACATCGTTGCTCGAAACGAAGCTTTGACTGCTCAAGCACGTTCAGCACAGACAAATGGTACAGCTACAAGCTACATCAATACGATTTTAGATTCTAGCTCTATCTCTGATGCGATTTCTCGTGTGACGGCAATGAATGAAATTGTTTCAGCTAACAATGAAATGTTAGAACAACAAGAAGCTGATAAAGCTGCTATTGAAGAGAAACAAAAAGCTAATCAAGAAGCGATTAACACAATTGCTGAAAACCAACAAAAGCTTGAGCAAGATAAGCAAGCTTTGAATACAAAACAAGCTGAATTAGAAGCTGCAAAATTAAACTTAGCAGCTGAGTTGGCAACTGCTGAGGGAGAAAAGACTAAGCTTCAGGAAGAAAAAGCTGCCGCTGAAGCTGCTGCTGCACAGGCTGCTGCGGAACAAGCTGCTGCTGAAGCAGCACAAGCACAACAGCTTAGCGTCTTAAGTGCTTCTGCTGCAAATGCACAACCAGAAGTTGTCCAAGCAACCACAGAAACCAATGGTAATTCAACGTCAGGTGCATCAAGAGCAGTGGTACCAACGACTGTTCAACCCGTTAACACTCCTGCAGCAACAACATCGACCACATCCTCAGGAAACAAAACAACTTACTCCGCTGCTAATACTTATCCAACAGGTCAATGTACTTGGGGAGCTAAAGCGTTAGCCCCTTGGGTAGGCAATTACTGGGGTAATGCTAAGGACTGGACTGCAAGTGCACGGGCAGCAGGTTATTCAGTTGGTTCAACACCTTCTGTAGGTGCTGTTGCGGTATGGCCAAACGATGGTGGTGGCTATGGACACGTTGCTGTTGTAACAGCTGTTCAATCAGCAAGCAATATCCAAGTTTCAGAGTCTAACTATGCAGGAAATATGACTATTGGCAATTACCGTGGTTGGTTCAACCCAACAGCTGGTACTTGGGGTGGGACAGTTTACTACATTTACCCATAAGCATCTGATAATAAGGCTGACTCTTGATTATCACGGGAGCAATGCTTTTAAAAGAGATGGTTGCGTTCAGTAGAAGAGTAGCCATTAGAAAACTACAAAGCGGTAGGCATGTTAGCTAGTTTAGTCTCCATGTTTTTATCACCAGACCCTATATCCAGTTTTCTATTTATCTTTTTAGGTCTGGCGTTTCTTTGTCAGCCCTAGTGGATTGAGATCAGCTCATACTAGGAGAGGACCAGTTTGGTCTTCTCTTTTTTGTCTTAATTGGTGCCAATGGATGAGAAAGCGCCATTTTTATTTGAAATATCCATCAAAAACAGTTAGAATATTAGTAGCGCAATTTTTCAGAAATCTTGGAGGCAAACATGTCATACGCTAATTTAAAGCTTTTTGCACTTTCTTCTAATCAGGAATTAGCTCAAAAGGTTGCAGAGACGATGGGGGTTCAGCTTGAGAAATCTACGGTGAGGCATTTTTCAGATGGTGAAATCCAGGTCAATATTGAAGAGTCTGTCCGTGGAGCGGATGTCTACGTTCTGCAATCAACCTCTTCACCGGTTAATGATAATCTGATGGAAATCTTGATTATGGTGGATGCTCTAAAACGGGCAAGTGCAGAGTCAATTAACATTGTTATGCCTTATTATGGCTATGCACGTCAGGATCGGAAGGCTAGAGCTCGTGAGCCAATTACGTCTAAGCTAATCGCTAATATGCTTGAGGTAGCCGGAGTTGATAGATTGTTGACGATTGACCTTCATGCGGCACAAATCCAAGGCTTCTTTGATATCCCTGTGGATCATCTTTTAGGGGCTCCATCGATTGCAGATTATTTTGAACGTCTTGGGATGACCGGTTCAGACTATGTAGTTGTCTCCCCAGACCATGGTGGTGTGACACGGACACGAAAGTTGGCAGAGTTTTTAAAGACACCGATTGCTATCATCGATAAACGCCGAAGCGTGGATAAGATGAACAGTTCCGAGGTCATGAACATCATTGGTAAGGTAGAAGGCAAAACCTGTATTCTTATTGATGATATGATTGATACAGCGGGAACGATCGCCCATGCTGCCGATGCCTTGGCTGAAGCAGGAGCTGTTGAGGTCTATGCTAGTTGTACCCATCCGGTCTTATCTGGCCCTGCTATGGACAATATTCAAAAATCTGCTATTAAGAAATTGGTGGTTTTGGATACGATTTACCTGCCCAAAGAGCGTTTAATTGATAAAATTGAACAGATTTCCATTGCAGATTTGTTGGCTGAAGCTATTATCCGTATTCACGAAAAACGCCCATTGTCTCCACTGTTTGAGGGACCAAAGGTGAAAAAATAAGTCACTAAGTGAAGGGAAGCACGCAATGGGCTTCTCCTTATTTTTGTATTTCTAATTTTGCTATTTTAGGTTATAATAAAGTTACTAGATTGGAGAGGTATGTCCATGGACTTAACAAAACGTTTGAATAAAAACCTAGGGAAGATTGAAGTGTCAATGATTCGGCAGTTTGATCAGTCAATTTCCGATATTCCGGGAATTTTAAAATTAACTTTAGGAGAACCGGATTTTACAACACCCAGTCATATTAAAGAGGCTGCTAAGGCTGCTATCGATGATAATCAGAGTTATTACACTGGGATGAGTGGTCTTTTGAGTTTGCGTCAAGCAGCCGCCGCATTTATGAAGGAAAGGTATGACTTGACTTACCATCCTGACAATGAGGTTCTGGTTACTATTGGGGCAACAGAGGCATTGTCGGCTAGCTTAGTAGCTATCATAGAGGCAGGAGATACGGTTCTCTTGCCAGCACCTGCTTATCCAGGTTACCAGCCAATTATTGATATGTTGGGCGGATCTATCGTTGAGATTGATACAACGGCTAATGACTTTGTTTTAACAGCAGAAATGTTAGAGGAAGCCATTATTGAACAAGGTGATAAGCTTAAGGCTGTTATTCTAAACTATCCCTCTAATCCAACAGGGGTAACTTACTCTCGTGACCAGATTGCATCCTTTGCAGCGGTTCTCAGAAAGTACGATGTTTTTGTCTTATCTGATGAGGTTTATGCAGAGTTGACCTATTCTGAAGGACGGCACGTCTCTATCGCAGAATTTCTCCCAGATCAGACAATTTTAATTTCAGGTTTGTCCAAGAGTCATGCCATGACTGGTTGGCGGATTGGCTTGATCTTTGCCCCGGCTATGTTAACAGCCCAGCTCATCAAGAGCCATCAGTATTTGGTAACGGCAGCAGCAACAGTGTCTCAGTATGCGGCAATTGAAGCTCTAACGAATGGTAAAAATGATGCCCTACCGATGAAGGAAGCCTATATTGAACGCAGGGATTATATTATTGATAAAATAGCTGCTTTAGGATTTAAGGTAATAAAGCCTGAGGGTGCGTTTTATATCTTTGCAAAAATCCCAGAGGGCTACAACCAAGATTCCTTTGATTTCCTGAAAAAATTTGCTAAAAAGAAAGCGGTAGCTCTTATTCCTGGAGTAGCCTTTGGCCAATATGGTGAAGGCTATATCCGTATTTCTTACGCAGCAAGTATGGCAACGATTGAGGAGGCCATGAAACGTCTGGCAGACTTCATGGCATCGGATGAATCGCGTTGAAACATGGGGGCTGGTGCTGTATAATCGGAACTATCGGGAAAACGATAAGTTAGTCAAGATTTTGACGGAGAAGGAAGGGAAGCGGATGTTCTTTGTCCGTCATGCCCATCAGTCTAACGTCTCCACAGTTATCCAGCCCCTAGTGGTAGCTAATTTTATCTTGAAATTGGACCAAGAAGGTTTAGGGTTTATTGAAGACTATAGAGAAAGCCAAATCTTTAAGCATATAAATGGCGACATTTTTAAGCTCTCTTATGCAAGCTACTTGGTATCTTTGACAGATGTCGCTTTGCAGGATAATGTCCGAGATCCAGCCCTCTTTGCATTTCTTTTAAAGACATTGCAATTAATGGATGATGGTTTAGATGAGGAGATTTTGACAAACATTTTTGAAGTCCAAGTTCTTTCTCGGTTTGGAATAGCTATCAATTTTCAAGACTGTATTGTTTGCCATAGGTCAGGTGTTCCGCTTGACTTTTCTTCTCGGTATATGGGTTGCCTTTGCCCCTTACACTTGGATGAAGATCCTAACCGCTCTCATCTAGATCCTAATCTCATCTATCTCTTGTCTCGTTTTCAAGGTCTTTCTTTTGCGGACTTGAAAAGCATCTCTGTTAAACCTGAAATGAAGCGTAACATCCGCATCTTTCTGGACCACCTATACGAGGAATGTGTCGGCATTCACCTCAAGAGTAAGAAATTTATTGATGATTTAGGGAGTTGGGGGCAATTGTTAAAGGATAATCCGTAGGATTTTATGGTATAATGAAACAGCATAAGGAG
The DNA here is from genome assembly GCA_002436115.1 of Streptococcus sp. UBA6071. Taxonomy (GTDB): domain Bacteria; phylum Bacillota; class Bacilli; order Lactobacillales; family Streptococcaceae; genus Streptococcus. Next base: position 6,582 of record DIXV01000080.1, read on the forward strand.
GTTAAGATGAAGCGAATTGCGATAGATGCTATGGGTGGGGATCATGCTCCTCAGGCCATTGTAGAGGGTGTAAATCAAGCACTGGCAGATTTTTCAGATATTGAGGTTCAATTGTATGGGAAAGAGGATGCAATAAAGGCACATCTGACAGCTAATGAGCGTGTAAGCATCATTCATACAGATGAAAAGATAGAGTCCGACGACGAGCCCGCTAAAGCTGTTCGTCGTAAAAAGACAGCCTCAATGATTTTGGCAGCTCAAGCTGTTAAGGAAGGGCAAGCAGATGCTATTCTTTCAGCAGGTAATACAGGAGCCTTGTTGGCTGCGGGGCTTTTTGTCATTGGTCGGATTAAGAATATTGATCGGCCAGGCCTGATGTCCACCCTCCCGACAGTCAATGGTCAAGGATTTGATATGTTAGACTTAGGAGCGAATGCTGAAAATACAGCCCATCACCTTCATCAATATGCTATTTTAGGAGCCTTTTATGCTCAGAATGTCAGAGGGATTGATCGGCCACGTGTTGCTCTGCTTAATAATGGGACAGAGGCAAGTAAGGGAGACCCCCTTCGTAAGGAAGCTTATCGCCTCTTAATGGAGGATAAACATCTTAATTTTATTGGTAATGTTGAAGCGCGTGACCTTCTAAATGGAGTAGCAGACGTGGTTGTTGCAGATGGCTTTACAGGAAATGCTGTGCTAAAAACAATCGAGGGAACAGCCCAGACGATTATACAGTTACTGAAAACATCGATTAAAGACGGTGGTTTAAAAGCGAAGCTAGGAGCACTCTTACTCAAAGACAGCCTCTATGGTCTGAGACAGACACTGGACTATTCAGAAGCAGGGGGTGCGGTTCTCTTTGGTCTTAAAGCCCCTGTGCTCAAGTCTCATGGCTCAAGTGATGCTAAGGCCATTTATAACACCATCAAACAAATTCGTACCATGCTCTCAACGGATGTGGTTGGGAAGTCTGTTCAGGAATTTTCAGAAAGGAAATGAAAAGATGACAGAAACAGAAATTTATCAGACGGTCGCTAAGCTTATTCAAGAGCAAAAAGGAAGGGATTTAAAAAAGGGAGAGGAGTTAACTATTCAAAATGATTTATTCACAGATTCTGTAGAATTTATGGAGTTTATCATTACCCTGGAAGATGCCTTTAACATAGAGATCAGTGATGAGGTAGCAGATCGGTTTACAACTGTGTCTGATTTAGTCAATTATATTCATGAAGAAATAAGGAACAAGGCGTAAAAGCCGAATGTTCCTTATTTATTTTTGTTCTGGGGTTCCGTTATTATCTTGAATTTTTAGTTAAAATATGCTAGAATTCTTGTAGCAATAAGAAAGGCGAACAAAATGGCTAAACAAGATCTCCTGTATTCGGGGAAAGCAAAGGATATATATAAGACAGACGACGAAGATTTGATTATTGCAGAGTACAAGGACCAGGCAACGATGCTAAATGGTGCCCGAAAGGAGACTATCACAGGCAAAGGACGGCTCAATAATTTGATTTCGTCTTTCATTTTTGACAAACTCAATCAATCGGGTGTGCCAACCCATTTTATAAAGACCTTGTCAGATACGGAGCAGTTGAATAAGAAGGTGACGATTATCCCTTTGGAGGTTGTTCTTCGTAACTACACAGCTGGGAGTTTTTCTAAGCGTTTTGGTCTTGAGGAGGGGCGTTTACTAGAGGAACCCATCTTAGAATTCTATTACAAGAGCGACGCCCTAGACGATCCCTTTATTAATGATGAGCATGTGGTGTTTTTGGGTATTGCTGATGAGGCTACCATTCGCCATCTCAAGACAGAGACACGACGAATCAACCGTATTTTGACGGGGATTTTTGAGGCAGTTGGCCTGAAATTGATTGATTATAAACTAGAATTTGGTTACGACAAAGAGGGCAACATTATTTTAGCAGATGAGTTTTCCCCAGATAATTGCCGTTTGTGGACTGATGAGGGTCAGCATATGGACAAGGATGTCTTTCGTAGAGATTTGGGAGACTTGACGGCGGTCTACCAAACGGTTTTAGAAAAACTAGAAACACTGAAATAAGGAATGATTGTGTATGATAAACAAACGGATTTTTGTTGAGAAGAAGCCCCATTTTCAAGGGAAAGCCAAGTCTCTGGTCAAGGAACTGGTTCATAATTTGCAACTGTCAACCCTGACCCACTTACGTCTGGTACAGGTCTACGATGTTTTTAATGTAACAGAAGCCTTGCTTGAAAAGGCAGAAGAGCATCTTTTTTCTGAACGGGTAACGGATCATATTTTGGAGGAAGACCTTGTAGAGAAAGAACTTTCAAAGGCGACCTTCTTTGCTATTGAGTCGCTTCCTGGTCAGTTTGACCAGCGGTCAGCATCGGCTCAAGAAGCTCTTATTCTGCTTGGCGCAGGGAGTGATGTTAGAGTCAATACAGCTCACCTTTATCTTGTTAATCAAACCATTGCTACAGATGAGTTAGCTGCCATAAAAAACTATTTACTCAATCCTGTGGATTCTCGTTTCAAAGATATTACGCTTGGTATTACTGCTCAAGACTTCTCAGTATCTGACAAGACGATTCCTAAGCTTGACTTCTTTGACACTTACACTGCTGAAGATTTTGTTGCTTACAAGAATGAGCATGGTATGGCAATGGAAGTAGATGATTTGGTTTTCATCCAAGACTACTTCAAGTCTATTGGGCGTGTGCCTACAGAGACAGAACTCAGGGTTTTGGACACCTATTGGTCTGATCACTGTCGTCATACGACATTTGAAACAGAGTTGCGCCAAATTGATTTTTCTGCCTCTCAATTCCGAGAGCAGCTACAAAAGACTTACGACAAGTACCTAGCCATGCGCAACGAAGTAGGACGCACTGAAAAGCCACAGACCCTCATGGATATGGCAACGATTTTTGGACGGTACGAATATTCTAAGGGGCGATTAGAGGATTTGGAAGTTTCCGATGAAATCAATGCTTGCTCAGTTAATATTGAGGTTGATGTCAACGGGGTTAAGGAGCCATGGCTTCTCATGTTCAAAAATGAAACCCATAATCATCCGACGGAAATTGAGCCCTTCGGTGGTGCAGCGACCTGTATCGGGGGAGCGATTCGAGACCCTTTATCAGGTCGAAGTTATGTTTACCAAGCTATGCGGATCTCAGGAGCAGGCGATATAACTCGCCCTCTTTCGGAGACACGTTCTGGAAAGCTTCCTCAACAGGTCATCTCTAAAACAGCCGCACAGGGCTATTCTTCCTATGGTAATCAAATTGGTCTTGCAACGACTTACGTCAAAGAGTACTTCCATCCAGGTTTCGTGGCGAAGCGGATGGAACTTGGTGCAGTTGTTGGTGCGGCTCCTAAGGAGAACGTTGTCCGTGAAAAGCCTGTTTCAGGAGATGTGGTTATTTTACTTGGTGGAAAGACCGGCCGCGACGGTGTTGGTGGTGCAACAGGTTCTTCTAAAGTGCAAACTGTAGAGTCTGTTGAGACAGCTGGCGCAGAGGTTCAAAAAGGGAACGCTATTGAGGAGCGCAAGATTCAGCGGCTCTTTCGTAAGGGAGAGGTTACCCGCCTCATTAAAAAATCAAATGATTTTGGTGCAGGAGGGGTTTGCGTTGCGATTGGTGAGCTGGCCGATGGTCTTGAGATTGATCTGAACACGATTCCTTTGAAGTATCAAGGGCTTAACGGTACGGAAATTGCTATTTCTGAATCACAGGAACGGATGAGTGTTGTGGTTTCTCCAGAGAACGCTGAACGCTTTATTGCGGAGTGCTATAAGGAGAATATTGAGGCGGTTATTGTAGCGACGGTAACGGAAAAACCAAATCTTGTCATGACATGGAATGGTGAAACTATCGTTGATATCGAACGTGCTTTCCTTGATACCAATGGGGTTCGAGTAGTTGTGGATGCTAAGGTGGTAGATAGTGGACTCTCCCTACCAGAGCAACGAGAAACCTCAGCGGAGACATTGGAAAAAGACACTGTAGCAGTTCTATCAGAACTGAATCACTCTAGTCAAAAGGGCTTGCAAACCCTCTTTGACAGCTCAGTCGGTCGCTCGACCGTCAATCATCCAATCGGAGGCCGCTACCAAGTCACACCGATAGAAAGTTCGGTTCAAAAGTTGCCCGTTCAAAATGGTGTAACGACTACGGCTTCGGTCATAGCACAGGGGTATAACCCTTACATTGCGCAATGGTCCCCTTATCACGGTGCAGCTTATGCCGTGATTGAAGCCACAGCACGCTTGGTGGCAACAGGAAGTCACTGGTCTAAAGCCCGTTTCTCTTACCAAGAATATTTTGAGCGTATGGATAAGCAGGCGGAGCGTTTCGGCCAGCCTGTCTCAGCCCTACTTGGCTCTATAGAAGCTCAACTTCAGTTAGGTCTTCCAGCTATCGGAGGGAAGGATTCCATGTCTGGAACATTTGAGGAGCTAGCTGTTCCTCCGACACTTGTGGCTTTTGGGGTAACAACTGCAGAGCTTGAAAAGGTGCTTTCTCCTGAGTTTAAGGCTGTTGGAGAGACGGTTTATTACCTGCCGGGTCAACCGATTTCAGCAGATATTGATTTCGATCTAATCACATCAAATTTCACAAAGTTTTCGGCTATCCAAGCCCAGCATACCCTTACAGCAGCCTCAGCAGTTAAGTACGGCGGTGTCATTGAAAGCCTCGCCTTGATGAGTTTTGGAAATCGTATTGGTGTTCAAGTTGATCTTAATGATCTGGAAAACAGCTTAACCGCTCAACTTGGTGGCTTTATCTTTACAACTACTGAAGAAGTTGCAGGTGCATTAAAAATTGGTCAAACGATTCCTGATTTCCGTATGACAGTCAATGGGGTTCATCTAGCTGGCAAGACCCTTCTGGCAGCATTTGAAGGCAGATTAGAGGATGTTTACCCAACGGAATTTGAGCAGTCACAAGAGTTAGCAGAAGTACCTGCGGTTGAGTCAAGGACGATTATCGCATCTAAAGAAAAAGTTGCGCAGCCCTTGGTTTATATTCCAGTCTTTCCTGGAACAAACTCTGAGTATGATTCGGCTAAAGCGTTTGAACAAGCTGGCGCTAAAGTTAATCTGGTTCCTTTTATTACGCTTGACGAGACAGCTATTGAAGCCTCTGTTGAGATAATGGTGGACAACATTAAGCAGTCCAATATCATCTTCTTAGCAGGAGGATTCTCAGCGGCAGACGAGCCAGATGGGTCAGCTAAATTTATCGTTACTATTTTGCTTAACGAAAAAGTTCGGTCGGCTATTGATGAGTTTATCAAGAAAGGGGGACTTATTATTGGCATCTGCAATGGTTTTCAAGCCCTTGTTAAGTCAGGCCTCCTTCCTTATGGAAACTTTGAAGATGCAAGCAAGACTAGCCCAACCCTCTTTTACAACGACAGCAATCAGCATATGGCGAAGATGGTCGAAACGCGTATCACCAATGTTAATTCGCCGTGGCTTGCAGGTGTAAAAATAGGAGAGGTTTACACGGTTCCGATTTCTCATGGAGAAGGGAAGTTTGTGGTGACAGCTGAGGAATTTACCCAGCTACGAGATAAAGGACAAATCTGGAGCCAATATGTGGACTTTGATGGCAATCCGAGCATGGATTCTAAGTACAATCCAAATGGTTCGAACCATGCTATTGAAGGCATTATGAATGACAATGGTCAAATCATTGGTAGAATGGGACACTCTGAACGTTACGAAGACGGCCTCTTTCAGAATATCCCGGGAAAGAAAGACCAACAGCTCTTTGAAAGTGCCGTCAGCTATTTCACAAAAAAATCATCCTAGTTTAATTCCTTTAGCGAGGAGAGGGACATCTTTAGAGAATTTTATGAGGTGAGGATTTCCCTATAGTTTTATAAAGCACTGGGCACCACTTGGCTAGCAAATGGGCATGCAGTTTTTTAGAAAAGAAAGAAGACATAAAGTGACATACGAAGTAAAATCTCTTAATGAAGAATGCGGGTTGTTTGGTATTTGGGGACATCCCCAAGCTGCACAGGTTTCTTATTTTGGTCTGCATAGCTTGCAGCATCGAGGTCAAGAAGGAGCGGGTATTCTCTCCAATGACGAGGGCTTTCTTAAACGCCGTCGAGATACAGGACTGGTTTCAGAGGTATTTAAGAATCCGACTGACTTGGGGAAGTTGACAGGTGGTTCGGCTATTGGTCATGTTCGCTATGCGACAGCAGGTCAAGCTTCCATTGACAATATCCAACCCTTTCTGTTTAATTTCAATGACATGCAGGTCGGCTTGGCTCATAATGGGAATCTAACGAATACCGAACGTCTCAAAAAAGAATTGGAAGCCGATGGTGCGATTTTCTCCAGTTCATCAGATACGGAGATTTTGATGCACTTGATCCGCCGTAGTCAAAAAGTGGATTTTGTTGATAAGGTTAAAGAAGCCCTTAATAAGGTTAAGGGAGGATTTGCCTACCTTCTGATGTTGGAAGATAAGATGATTGCGGCACTTGACCCAAACGGTTTTCGTCCCCTTTCAATTGGTCAAATGGCTAATGGTGCTTGGGTCGTTTCAAGTGAAACCTGTGCCTTTGAGGTGGTCGGTGCTCAGTGGGTTCGTGATATTAAACCAGGTGAGCTGCTTATCATTGACGACCAAGGGGTCACTTATGATCAGTATACAGATGAGACACAATTATCTATCTGCTCGATGGAATATGTTTATTTTGCTCGTCCTGATTCAGTCATTCACGGGGTCAATGTGCATACTGCTCGAAAGGAAATGGGTAGGAGACTGGCGCGTGAAGCTAAAATAGATGCGGACATTGTTGTTGGCGTGCCCAATTCATCCCTTTCAGCGGCGTCAGGCTATGCCGAAGAATCCGGTCTACCTTATGAAATGGGACTGATTAAAAATCAGTATACCCAGAGAACATTTATCCAACCAACTCAAGAGTTGCGAGATCAAGGTGTTCGTATGAAATTATCTGCTGTATCAAGTATTGTTAAGGGAAAACGGGTTATCATGGTGGATGATTCCATCGTTCGGGGGACTACAAGCCGTCGAATTGTTCAACTTCTAAAAGAGGCTGGTGCTACAGAAGTTCATGTGGCTATTGGTAGCCCAGAGCTCAGGTTTCCATGTTTTTATGGGATTGATATCCAAACTCGCCGGGAGTTAATTTCAGCCAACCATAGTGTTGATGAGGTCTGTGATATCATCGGTGCTGATAGCCTAACCTATCTTTCCCTGAATGGTCTTATTGAGTCTATTGGAATCAAGACCGATGCCCCCAATGGTGGTCTTTGTGTGGCCTACTTTGACGGTCAATTTCCAGCTCCACTTTATGACTATGAAGAAGACTATATCAATAGTTTAGGGGAAAAAACAAGTTTCTATATGGAACATGTGAAGTCGTAGAGGAGTTATGCTCGTAAAGGTAGCTGATGGATAGTTTAGAAATTACGGTACAGGCTCTGTTTTTAAAGGGACAATCAGTCTTTTTGTAGACTTTGGGAGTGTTCTGATTCAGTATGCCGACTGTGTTTAGTGACCATCACCTTGGTAGCTTGATTTATCTAGCACCTAGCTTAGCCTATTTAAGGCTTAGGAATCCATACATATCAGAAAGAGAGAAAATATGTCTAAAAATGCTTATGCTCAGTCAGGTGTTGACGTTGAAGCAGGTTATGAAGTTGTTGAACGGATAAAAAAACATGTGGCGCGGACGGAACGTCTGGGCGTCATGGGAGCTCTTGGGGGCTTCGGTGGCATGTTTGACTTGACACAAACGGGTGTTAAGGAACCAGTCCTCATCTCTGGTACGGACGGTGTCGGAACCAAGCTCATGCTAGCTATCAAGTACGATAAGCATGATACTATAGGTCAGGATTGTGTTGCCATGTGCGTCAACGATATTATTGCAGCTGGAGCAGAACCTCTTTACTTCCTTGATTACATCGCGACTGGTAAAAATGAACCTGCGAAATTGGAGCAGATCGTAGCTGGTGTCGCGGAAGGTTGTGTCCAAGCTGGTGCAGCACTTATCGGTGGTGAAACGGCTGAAATGCCTAGTATGTATAGCGAAGATGATTATGACTTGGCTGGTTTTGCGGTTGGAATCGCTGAAAAATCACAAATCATCGATGGCTCAAAAGTAGCTGATGGAGATATCCTTCTAGGTCTTGCCTCAAGTGGGATTCACTCAAATGGTTATTCGTTGGTCCGTCGAGTTTTTGCCGACTATAGTGGCGATGAGCTTCTCCCAGAATTGGAAGGACAAAAACTCAAGGATGTTCTTATTGAGCCAACTCGTATCTATGTCAAAGCGGTTCTTCCTTTAGTCAAAGAAGGTTTGGTCAATGGGATTGCCCACATTACAGGCGGTGGCTTCATCGAGAATATTCCACGGATGTTTTCAGATGATCTAGCCGCTGAAATTCAAGAAGATAAGGTGCCTGTTCTACCGATTTTTAAAGCTCTTGAAACATATGGTAAAATTAAACACGAAGAAATGTTTGAAATTTTCAACATGGGAATTGGCTTAATCTTGGCTGTTACTCCTGAAAATGTTGACCGTGTTAAAGCGTTGGTAGATGAAGAAGTTTACGAACTTGGTCGTGTTATCAAAAAAGAAGAGTTGAGTGTGATCATCAAATGAAAAAAATAGCCGTCTTCGCTTCTGGTAGTGGGTCGAATTTTCAAGTTATTGCAGAACAATTCAAGGTTGAATGTGTTTTCTCAGACCGCCCTGATGCCTATGTCCTTGAGCGCGCTCAGAACCTAGGCGTCAAAGCTTACACTTTTGAGCTCAAGGAGTTTGACAGCAAGGTGGCTTACGAGCAAGCGATTATTGATTTGTTGAACCAGCACCAAATTGACTTGGTTTGTCTGGCAGGCTACATGAAAATTGTCGGACCGACTCTTCTGGCTGCTTATGAAGGGCGGATGATTAACATCCACCCAGCCTTCCTACCAGAATTTCCAGGAGCCCACGGGATTCAAGATGCTTGGGAGGCTGGTGTTGACCAATCTGGTGTAACCATTCATTGGGTTGACAGCGGTGTGGATACCGGGCAAATCATCAAGCAAGTGCGCGTGCCGCGCCTAGCTGGCGACACCATTGAAAGTTTTGAAACTAGGATACATGAAGCGGAGTATGAATTGTATTCAGAGGTGATTAGAGAGTTACTCATCAACTGAGTATGAATATTGTTTGCCTGGACAATGGCTACCTATGAAGGTGAATAAGATACCTTCAAACAAAACTTACTTAGCCTTTATTTTGAGTCAGTTATCGGATTTGGATGACATCCGTTATCGCACTATGACTATGGTGGGAGAATTTGTTCTCTATTATCATGGGAAAACTGTTGGAGGCATTGATAATGCTGTCTGTTGGTAAAACAAGTGAAGGTAGCCCTCGCTTATGTGCTATAGGCTTCCTATGAGCAACCTTATGATGGTGCAAAACCGATGTTTTGGGTTGAGGAAGTTGATATTCAGACTTTCTAATTGGATTGTTTGAAGCAGTCTATTCGGAATTAGCAGTCCCTAAGACAAAAAATTGAATATTTTTTAAGGAGAAATCATGACAAAACGCGCACTGATTAGCGTATCAGACAAGGCGGGCATTGTTGACTTTGCCCAAGAATTAAAAAAACTCGGTTGGGACATTATCTCAACTGGAGGAACCAAGGTTGCCCTTGATAATGCTGGGGTCAAGACCATCGCCATCGACGATGTGACGGGCTTCCCAGAAATGATGGACGGTCGTGTCAAGACCCTTCACCCGAATATTCACGGAGGTCTTTTGGCTCGTCGTGATGCGGATAGCCACCTGCAAGCTGCCAAAGACAATAATATCGAACTGATTGATTTGGTAGTGGTTAATCTTTATCCATTCAAGGAAACGATTCTTCGTCCTGATGTGACCTACGATTTGGCGGTGGAAAACATTGATATCGGCGGACCTTCTATGCTTCGCTCAGCAGCAAAAAACCATGCTAGTGTAACAGTTATAGTTGACCCAGCTGACTATGCTGTCGTTTTGGGAGAAATAGCTGACGCAGGTGAGACAAGATTTGCAACACGTCAACGCTTAGCAGCAAAAGTTTTCCGTCATACAGCAGCTTACGATGCGCTAATTGCTGAGTATTTTACAGCACAGGTTGGGGAAGATAAGCCTGAAAAGCTGACTTTGACTTATGATTTGAAACAGCCAATGCGTTATGGTGAGAACCCTCAACAAGATGCTGATTTTTACCAAAAAGCAATCCCAACGGATTATTCAATTGCTGCCGCAAAACAGCTAAACGGTAAAGAATTGTCATTTAATAATATTCGAGATGCAGATGCAGCTATCCGTATTATCCGTGATTTCAAGGACCGTCCAACCGTTGTAGCCCTCAAACACATGAACCCTTGTGGAATTGGACAGGCTGACGACATTGAGACAGCTTGGGATTACGCTTATGAAGCGGATTCGGTGTCTATTTTCGGTGGTATTATCGTTCTTAATCGTGAAGTGGATGCCGCGACAGCTGAGAAGATGCATGCTATTTTTCTAGAAATCATCATTGCACCAAGCTATACAGAAGAAGCACTAGCTATTTTGACCCATAAAAAGAAAAACCTGCGCCTACTTGAGTTGCCATTTGATGCACAAGATGAAAGTGAAGTGGAAGCAGAGTATACTGGCGTGGTCGGCGGTCTTTTGGTGCAAAACCAAGATGTTGTCAAGGAACGCCCAGCTGACTGGCAGGTCGTGACTAAACGCCAACCAAGCGAGCAAGAAGCGACTGCTATGGAATTTGCTTGGAAAGCCATCAAGTACGTTAAGTCCAACGGTATCATTATCACCAATGACCACATGACCCTTGGGGTTGGACCAGGACAGACTAATCGTGTGGCCTCTGTCCGAATCGCCATTGACCAGGCTAAGGATCGTCTTGATGGTGCAGTTCTTGCGAGTGATGCCTTCTTCCCTTTTGCGGATAATGTAGAAGAAATTGCTGCTGCAGGAATCAAGGCCATCATTCAATCAGGAGGGTCTGTCCGAGACCAAGAATCCATTGATGTTGCTGATAAATATGGACTGACCATGGTGTTTACGGATGTCAGACACTTTAGACATTGAGTTCACTTGAAACCTCGTCCAATGGGCGAGGTTTTGCCATACGGATGGTTCTGCTGAGAGGAGAATATGGTTTGTACAAACATGAGATAGTAACCCCAGAAAATCATTTACCAGCTTGGCTCTATTTGCATGATCAGAATGTAGCAAGCTATATAGAACCGCATTGGCATTCATCGGTCGAAATGAGTTATACAATCTGCGGTCACATAGCTAATTTTTTTATTGATGGTCAGTCCTACACGACCTCTTCGGGAACGATTTTAGTAGTCAATACAATGGATCTACACAGTATTCGGACATTTAATAACCCTAATATTGAACAAAAAGCGTTGACAGTTATTTTTCCCTACCACCTCATCAAAAGTTATAAAACAGATATCAGCCACTATAGCTTTAATATCAACCATCCTCAAAAATTTTCTGATATCCAGAAAGAAGCTTATCACGAGCTGCAAGAAAAATTGGACAAACTTGTCACCTTATATCATAGTGATCATAATTTGGGGAAGACCATTATTCTTTTAGAAATTCTGGAAATCCTTTTGCAAGCATTCTTGGAAAAACGTGTGGTTGATGCAGTGAGTGACCAAGAGACAAAACGTAAGGAACGCCTCCAAGAGATTAAAGCCTACATCGAAGACCATTTTCAGGCGGATATTAGTCTAGAAGATATTGGTAATGCTTGTTTTCTGTCAAAGGAATATCTCGCTAGATTTTTTAAGAAAAACATGGGTATCACAGTCTTTCAATATGTCAATTATGTTCGTGCCAAGCGTGCGAAGCAATTGCTTGGTGAGATAAAAGAGCCTGCAACCCGAATCGCTCTTAGGTGTGGTTTTAGTGGTTTGAGGACGATGGACAGGGCTTTGCTAAAGATCTATGGGGTGAGTTCTAGAGACTTAAAAAGAAATAGGCAATAAGAACAGAATCTGCTTGTCAGGGGAGACTTCTTTCTGTCTCTGAAACTTGCACGCTAGCTTTGTTTCAAAGGAATATGCTTTTTTGAGCATAATAAAACACTCCTAATTCTATTTTACTAGAATTCAATAGGAGTGTTTTTCTTGTGTCTCGCTTTGTGGGTGCAGTCCCATCTGACTTGAGATGTTTTTTTATGGTTAACGAACAATATAGTTTCTGAAAAAGTTCAATTCGTCCTCGTTGCATTTTTGAGCGATGTCATCTCTAATATTGCAATGAAAGACATGTCCCCTTGGATTGTCTAATGTCCCGTAAAGATGGAATTCATGGTCAATGTTTTTTGCGATAAGAAAGCCGTCTAATCGTGCTGCATTATCTCTAATAAAATCATCTGTTGCTGTCATGATAAAGAGAGGGGGGCAAGCCTTTGTCAGATATTTCTCTGTTAGTAGTAATTCCCCATGTTTTTGAAGACTGTCTTTGGTAAAGTATGCTTCTACTGCTCCAGATATGGAGTTAGGTAGATTCATGAAAGTTACGCCACAATTGATGGCAGCTGCACGAACCGTCAGGGCTGGTTTTTGGTAGCCAAACAGGTCTCTGAAAACAGAGTTCGTCAAAATGGCTAGATATTGTAGAGCCATTTGGCCACCTGCGCTGTCTCCAACGAAAAATACATTGCTAAGATCCAAATCATAGTCGTCAGCATGTCTTGTAATCCAGTGTATGGCATGATTGATGTCATCAAGTTCATCTGGAAATTGACTATCTGGTGCTAATTGATAAGTAATATTAACAAAGGCAAAATCTTTTTTGGCGAGGCTCATACCATAAAATTGATAGGTTTCCTTAGTACCATAAACCCATCCACCTCCATGAAAATTGATGATGAAAGGAACCTTGCCTTCATAACGTTTAGGGCGATAGATATCCAACAGGTTCCAGCCCTCCTTAGATCCATAGGAAATGTCATCAAATCGTTCTACTTCAGCTATGCTTTTCGGTAGCCCTTTATCTCTTTTGTCGTCTGCTTGTTTAAAGAGATACTTCAATTCTTTAGCAAGAGCTATTGCTTCTTTTGTCGCAACCATATCCAATCACCTCCGTGCATCTTGTTGTCATTATAGTATTTTTAAAAATCAAAAACAAACAACTCATTAGCCAAAAAGTGGCGGTGACTGATAGATAAAACGTCAATTACCGCCACTTTTATGTTAAGGAAAGGAATTATTTTTTAAAATGAAAGCGCTATACTTTAGGTGTAAAGAAAACGGAGAAAAGAGAAGGAGAATCGGCAGATCTCTGACAAGGTCTTGCAGGGTAAAGTGGACATCGCCGATTAATACTGGGCTGGTAAGGGTAAAATCGGACGACCAGTACTGGTTGACTTATGGAAATCCTAAAGCAGACGAAATAGGATTAACTAGTGTCAACTTGGGGAGAGTTGTAGAAGTACCAGATGGGTCCGTTCTCACTATTTTGATAGGGAATACGGGACTATAAGGCCTTCTTCCTTTTTACTAAGACAGGTTTCAAGGTTCTTGCAAGTTCACGACCTAGGCAGAATTTCCAAGAGAATCATCAAAAAATTAATATAATGGAGGAAGACATATGTCATTTATGGAGACAATGCAATCTGGTCTCGATCGTGTTATGGGGCCATTTGCTCAAAAACTGAGTGAGAATAAAATCATTTCAGCTCTTACAGCGGGTATGATGGCATCAATGCCAATCACGCTCGGTGTAGCAGCCTTTGCGATTTTAGGAAATCTGCCCATTGAACCCTGGCAAACCTTTTTAACAAATACGGGTATGGGACAACACATGTTGGACATTGTTGCAGGAACATCAAGCCTTCTTGCAGTTTACATCGTACCAACCATTGCTTACCACTATGCTAAAAATGAAAGAGAAAATGGTTTAACAGCAGCAGTTCTTGCTCTTGCAGGCTTCATCGTCTTGCAACCACAAACCATTACCTTAGGAGATCAAACCATTCCTGCTCTGCTTCAATCTCATCTGGGCAGTAATGGGATTTTCGTTGGGATGCTTACTGCTATTCTTATCGGCATAAGCTATTCAAAGTTGATGAAAATGAACATCAAATTGAAACTCCCAGCATCTGTCCCTCCAAATGTCTCTGAATCTCTCAGCCCGACATTTGTTGCCATGATTATCTTCTTGGGTGTTTTCCTTGTCCGCTACGGTGCAGGATTAACACCTTATAAGAATATCTTCGATTTGGTTAGCGATATCGTGTCAAAACCCGTAATGCTCTTTGGGACATCTGTTTGGTCAATGATTGCTTTCCAATGTTTCATGAACCTATGCTGGTTTTTCGGAATTCACCCAGCTCCAATCCTGAGTGTTTACCTTCCAGTCATTATAGCAGCCAATACAGCAAATATTGAGGCTTTCCTCGGGGGAACAGCTTCAGCAGAGCTTCCATACTTAGGTTTCTCACTCCTGTACGGCTTTTGTTATATTGGTGGCACAGGAAGCACCTTATCACTTGCTTTTACGATGTTCTCTGCCAAATCAGAACGCTACAAGGCTCTCCGAAATGTTGCTTTAGTACCAAATATTTTTAACATCAATGAACCAATGATTTTCGGTGTGCCTATTATGCTCAACCCGATCTTCTTCATTCCGATGATTGTATCAAGTTTTATCGGTGGTGTTTTGGGAATCTTTGCTATTGACATCCTCGGTGTTGGGAGTGCCTTCAATCCAACGGTTTCACTTCCTTGGGTAATGCCACCATTCATTGGTCCATTTTTGACAGGTGGATGGAAACTTGGTTTAGCAATTATCTTTGTTATTCTTGTTCAATTGTTGCTTTGGTATCCGTTCTTCAAGGTAGCTGATAATCAAGCTCTCAAAGAGGAACAGGCAGCAGTTTAGAAAGGAAATCATTATGAGAAAAGTATTATTAGTGTGTGCAGCAGGGATGTCAACTTCCCTCTTGATGAATAAAATGCGAGAGTATGCAACAAGTATCGGCTATGATATAGAAGTTGATGCTCATCCAGTTTCTACAGTAACGGAACATGGAGCGGAGGCAGATGTTATCCTGCTTGGTCCGCAAATCCGTTTCAATTTGAATAAGGTTAAGACCTTGTTTCCTGAAAAACCTGTTGAAGCTATTGATATTCAAGCTTATGGAACGATGAATGGTGAAAAAGTAGTCACCCACGTTAAAGACCTTTTAGGAGATTAGAATGGAAGGGATAGAATTAGTAGCATTTCAGATTATTGCATCAGTTGGTTCTGCCCGTTCGTGCTACATCGAAGCTATTCAAGAGGCTAAAGCAGGCGATTTTCAGGCAGCTGAAGCGTTAATAAAGAAGGGAGATTTGGATTTCAATGAAGGCCATCATGCTCACGCAGGCTTAATTCAAAAGGAAGCAAAAGAAGAGCAAATTGACCTGAAACTCCTCCTGATGCATGCTGAAGATCAATTGATGAGTGCCGAAGGGTTTAAAATCATTGCTGAAGAATTCATTGCTGTTCATAAAATTTTGGCGAAATTAGACAAGTAGTCAGTGTTTAAAGATGAGGCTTCTCCGCCCTTACATTGGTCTAGCGTTCTCCTACTGTGTCAGCTGATAAATCCATTACAGGTACAGGCAGAGGAGTCGCCATAACTCTAGTTAAAAGATCCACCAACTGTTGACTAGTTGGTGGATTTGCGTTTTATAGAGACACTAGTCATTTGAGATAGGAGGAACAGAAACGAACCATTTGGTTGGATGGTTATTACTACAGGGGTCAAACAGGACATAAATTCTTATTTAACATTGCTATAGTGGGAAGAATAAAGAGA
>DIXV01000067.1:0-265 GCA_002436115.1 Streptococcus sp. UBA6071
ATAGAAGGGATGATTCCCTGAGTGTTGAAGCCTTCTGTAAAGATTTCTCCAAAGTAGGTTAGGCTGCCTACGATGATACTTGACCCTGCACTAAGAACTTGAAACCCAAGTAAGGTTTTTAAGGTCCCTGCAATCACCTGACCTGCCGCTTTCTTCTGAAGCATCAAGCCGAGCATCGCAATCAAGGAAATGGTTAGTGATGCCTGTGTCAAAACATGATTGACTAAAAAATTAATAATCGCCATTTATCGTTACCTCCTTTTTT
>DIXV01000067.1:518-2994 GCA_002436115.1 Streptococcus sp. UBA6071
TTTTTTGAAAAATTTTCAAAATTTTTTAAAACCAAATAAATCACGCTCGTCTTCTTATTGAGTGAAAATTTTTCAAATTGAGACTTAAAATTTTGAGCGGTAATAATAATATCAGGGGTCAGCGAGGCCGCGGTTGAAATATCAACATGGTCTAACTGAGCCTGGACATTGTACTTGGTCAAGACATCCTCTGTGGCCATCTGTGCAGCAAAGCTACTTCCGAGACCTGCGCCGCACACAAATAGGATATGTAATTTTTTGCTCATGGTAAATCCCTCCTAATGACATAAAAGACGTTTAAAATCGTCAACAGTCCTTGTTTGACAAAGCCTTCTTACCTTGTCAGTGTCGTGAATCAAATGCACCAGCTCACGCATGATAGTTAAGTGTGAGAAGCTATCAACTGCTGATAAGCAAAATACCAGCTGGACAGGATCATTTAATTCATGGTTAAATGTAACCGGTTTTTTCAATTTGAGGACACTTAATCCTAACTGATTGGCCCCATCCTCAGGCCTAGCATGAGCAAGTGCAAGATGGGGACCGATAACGATGTAAGGTCCATGCTCTTTAACGGACTTAATCATAGCAGTAATGTAAGCCTCCTCTATAATTCCTGCTGACAATAAGGGGGAAGCAGATAAAGCGATAGCTTCTTCCCAACTGCCAACTTCTTTATCGATGGCAATATAGTCATCCAATAAAACACTTTCCATCATAGGCTGTATGTTTTCCTTTCTAATGTTTAGCTTATTGTTCTGAAAGACCTCTATTAAGCTTTCGTAGATATCCTTAGGTAAGTGATACCCTTTCTTTTTAAAAAGTTGCAAGATGTCTTTAAAGAGCGTATCGGCATGAGGGGCTTCGTCCCCTCTTTTTCTTCGGAGTGCTTTATGTTGGCTTAGAAATCGCCGAATCTGTTGGCGTTCTAAATCTCTAATAATTGGGTTAATCAGCAAGACAGGCTTGGAGGACTGCTCGATTTTGACGGTCGAAAAGATAAGGTCAATATCCATGTTAGCTAGAGCATCAACCTCCCTACTACTTAAGACTGTCTGTACATCAACATTAAAATACTTCTTTAAACTTGCGACAAGAAGATTTCCTGTTGCTGTTCCGTGATTACATAGAACAACGGCCTTATAATAATAGTATTGCTCTTCATTTATCTCCGTTTGTAAGGTGATAAAGTAGATAACTAAGAGTGCAATCTCATCATCACTAATCGTTTTTCCTGTCATCTTATCCACTTCAGGAGAAAAACGGTGGATAATAGCAAACATATCAGGGTAACTGGCTTTAATCTTATCTGTTAAGGGGTTTAAAAATTGGACATCGTTAGTCAGTCGTTTAAGTAGTGCAGCAATATGAACGAATAACTCTGACTGAAAATCAACGAGCTGTTCAGAAAAATTCACGTGTAGCGCCTGCTCAATATGTTTGGTTAGCCGAAAGGTTAAAATTTGAGCTTGTCCCCATTCAAATGTTGAGGTTAAGTCTCTTCTAGAAAGGGAGTCAAGCATATGACTAATATCAGAGGTCTCGTATCGGCTTAAGTTCAAGCGGAAGTCCTCTTTTATCTCTTTTAGATAAGCTGCAATGGCCTCATTCTTTATTGTGCTATTGGTGCCAAAGACTCGATATCCCAGTTTTTGCCGCAAGATCCAAATCAGACTGTAAATCAGAAAGTTCCTTCGGTACATGTCATCATGGTGTGAGATATGGTGGTTGTAAATGCCGTCTAGCTTCTCCCAAAGTGCTTTTGGCAGGTATCTGGAGATGATTTGAAAATGACGATTGGGCTGGACCCTTGCCAGTGAAGTTTTATAGGAATTAAACGAACGGCTTATGAGGTGAAAGAGCATAAGTTGGATATTTTTTTCGCCTCCAACAATCTCAAGCCCTGTTTTGACCTGACTGACCAATTGCAAATCATAGGTTGCTAACATGGAACGAACTCGTCTAACATCTTCATCTAGTGTGCTTTTAGAAACCCTGTATTCTTCTTTTTTAATTAAAAATATAGCTTTATCAGAGAAGGCGACTGATAAGATGAGGTCTAAGAGCCGTTCTTCTCTTGTAAAGTAATCTGCTTCAGATTCTTCATCAAGAATTAATTCTTGAACTTTTTGCTGTTCTGCTGCTGTTAGTCTTAAAGCATACCCCTTTCCTCTCGTTATTGTGACCAGCGGCAGATTATGGAGAAACAACTCATCATTTATGAGACTAATTTCCATTCTAAGCATCCGACGACCGATAGTGTAGTCGGAGCATAGACGATTAATATCTACAGGAACATCAGATGTCATAATGGATAGGAGGATCTGATTTGTTCGTCCTTTCATGCTTACGTCTCCTTTTCTATCTTTAGTATATAGCTTTTAGAAAAGCAAGAAAAGTAGAACTTATTGCCACTTGAAATGGCAAGCTCTCCTCTTCCTAAAGCGTTGATTTCTTGTTGCTTTTAGTGTTCTGT
>DIXV01000039.1:0-209 GCA_002436115.1 Streptococcus sp. UBA6071
ATTTTTCTCATTGTTGCCCCCTTACTGTTCTCTTACTCCGCATCTACTTGTCCTTTCAAGGAAAGGTAGTCCGCATAAGATGTGATTGGGGTCGATTTTATGGTATCACTTCCAGTTTTCATGTAAGTTGTTAAGGTTTCTTCACCGACGGGCGCAAACCAATGCAAAATCTGATTGAACCATTTTTCTGGGGTGACCCCGTCATATCT
>DIXV01000039.1:536-5318 GCA_002436115.1 Streptococcus sp. UBA6071
TTATAATCCCCATTGGGGAAGAACCCTTCTGAATTGATATCTATAGCACTTAACGCTCCTGAAAAATCGCTGAGACGACCCTCGTCTAACTGATAAGCTAATGGGAAAGAATCATACCGCTCGTCATTTGGTTCATAGCCATTTTGAAGAAAAAAGATTAAAAAGTCACTACCTGCATAATGGAGAATATGACCAATTTTTTTAAAATGGTAGCCTTTTTTATAGCTATTGGCTATTTCACTGAGGTTGACGATTTTTGTCTTGGCATTCGGGTCATCGATTTTTTTATACGCAATCTTTAGATACTCCCCCTCTTCTTGGTAAGTTAGGTCTCCGAAGGATATCCTCTTTTTTTCAGATGTTAAAATATAATCTTTCCCAACTACGACAAAATCTTCACTGACAACATAGGCGTCCTCTTCCCCAAAGGTAAAATAGTCTGGAATCTCTAGACTCCCTGTTACCTTGTATGAGGGTTTCGCCTGTGCATCACTTTCCTCCGTCTCTACTGGGTTTTGTTTTTGAAAATTAGATACCCAACTCACCAGAACAGCTCCCAAAAAAAGGATGCTCATAAGGGCAAAAATGATTTTCTCGATTTTTCTCATTGTTGCCCCCTTACATAATCTTCAAAGTAGGTGTTCTTAATTGTCTGAGACTTCGTCGGCATATCACCACCTTTAATACCACCCTGAATTTCATCCAGACCCTCGTTAATTCCTTCAATTCCAATATCTGAGACAGACAGCCCACTATCACCCGCAAAGAACTTCCTTGTTGATTCACTAAGTTCAGCGTTATTTCTTGGATCACCAATTGCATTATCAAAATTAGTCACCGCTTCAATTGTCTCACTGGTCACCGTCCGATTAGAACCTGCCGCATCTCGAAACACCTGAGCGCGAAGACCATTTTGTTCCATATCATAAATTTGAAGGGAAGACTCCAAATCATACTCAGGTGTCAAATAAGAGTAGTTAGTAGCCTTTTCTCCTTTTACAGTAACATGTGACCCACCATAGTCAAAGATGATAGCTTCCTTATCTTTCAACTCCTGCTCTTTCGCAAGGGCTATTGACTCCTCATAAGATTTTTCTATAGCCTTAACCTTATCAAAGTAATTCACAATACTAGAGAGAAACTCTGCTGTTTTCGCTCCTTTTTCCATTGTAGAAGAGGTTTTATCGCTAAATTTCTTAGACGCCCCTGCTCCAGACAACAGTTCTTTTGAGAGACCCAAACCTTGAACAACATCGCTTTTATCTTTGGAAAGACTGTTTACAACTCCAAAAGCAATTGACCATCCTGGCATGAAGCTTTCTGCAACCAAATCAATACCTAAAGTAGCACTCTCTACTATAAACTCAACTTGCAAACTGTCCAATGCTTCTTGCTTAGCAACCATGAGCTCTTTGACCCGATCATTTGTTTTTGATAAGTTAAATTCTGCTTGATTATAATAATTGACAGAATTGAACGCTCTAGTCTGGCTGATACCATTTCCTGCCATCTTTTCCCCTAGAGAATATATTGAGAAGCCTACACCAACCGTTCCACTCTTATCTTCCTTTAAAACCAAACTACCTTTCACAATAGTACTAAAAGTCGTATACTTAAACGCTGCAGGGATTGTTTCGTTAAAATTAGCGTGGGTTCTCGTTTCGTAAGGGACACTATGTTCCGTCTCACCTATATTCTCAACATAAGCAATCGTAAAAATATCTGCTAGCAAGCCTGCACGTTTCAACTCAGCATTGATTGCAGTCATGTACCTTTGATTAGCGGATAAAGTATCCCAGTAGCTTTGATACTGTTCTTGACTAGAACCTGGTGGTGAAAACTCTGGTACCAAAGCAAGTGCTCCTGCCTTCAAGAGCCCAGCAGTTTGAGCGCCCGCCTGCACCAACTTGGTCAAATAGCTACTGGCAGCTTTTTTATCTTGACCTGACAAAGCAATTAGAAAGGCCTCTACATTTGTTAGAGCTATTCCAGATTCAGAAGATCTAACTGCTTCCTCCGTTGGTATTTCTTCTAAAATTCGCCCATATACTGCACTCACTGCCATTAAACTGGCATCTGTTGCATCAACCTCTCCTAGTGCCTTAAAAAAAGCTTCTGTGCTTTCATAGTCGCCTTCGGATAAAAGCACCTCAATTAGTTCAACATCGCTCGAATTTGTGAGAGCATCTAAATAATACATCTCCTCTGCCGTCAGGTGCCCATTCATAATGGACTTTAAAATCGTCTTTGCAGGGATAGTACTGACCAAGGTCGCATTCCTAATGAGGGCATTCGCAGCTGATAAATCTGCATTCGCAGTATCCAGACCACCTAAGAATGCTGTGAAAGCAGCATCCACCTCCGAATGCTTGTTCCCACGGGTGCTTGCCGCAGCATCCAAATCCGTTTCGGCTTGGGTTTTGATTGGATTCAAGTCCCCAGACAAGGAGGCAATTCCAGCTTCTGAAGCAGCACTATCCATTAAACTAGCCAGACCTGAGCGGACTGTTTCAATCGTCGTTATTTGACTTTCCGTTAACACCTGTTTAACCGAATCAATCCCCTCGCTATTGCTCCAACAAACTTCGTTGAAGCCTGCACCCCGTAAAGAGGTCACATAGGACCGAATGACACTAGCACAAGTGTCTATGGCTGCGGGGTAGGTTGTAAATATTTGACTTTGGAGAGTGGCAAGTTTCGTAAAGAAAGCATTAATAGCAGCTCCTTTTTCATCACTTAAGCCACTAGTAAAATGTTGGGTGATCGCTTCAAAATCTGTCCGATAATGTTCCGCAAAGGCAGTCAACCCCGTCACATAATCTTCCAGATAAGAAATCTGATGTACTTTGATTTTACTCACAAACGTTCCTCTCTATTCTGATAATCGGGAAATCTCGGATTTCCAACAACTGATGTTCATTTCCATCCCTCGACTCATGTCAACAAGATCTAGAACCATATCATCTCGAACTCCACCAAAGTCAGTCCCCACTGAATCAACGAGTGTTTTTTCTTCCGAAGCCATAGTGCTATAGGGTATCCCATCTAATTCGTAAGTTTCTTTAATGTTACTGTGACTCTTTAATTCATAATCTACATTAGTATCATATTCCCGCAGTTTTTTTATAGCATCGTCAAGAGCAGTAATTTTTGCTCTTTGTGCAGTAATCAAACTATTTAAGGACGCTATTTTGGCAGAATTGTCTGCTTTTGCTCCTTTTTTTGACATATTCCTTTCTCCTCCTTATTCCACAAGGACTTTTATTCTAGACACCATCTTATCACGGATAAAGTAGTTGACCTGATAATCTAGTGGTTGTTCTTTGAGCGGACGATTGGTAACGCTGACTAGCGACTGATCGGCTACTCGCATAGCTAGGATAGCTTGTTTAAAGGTTTTAGCCTGCTTAGAGGCCAAATCAATACATTGCACCAATCCCATATCTGATAAGACCGCCACATTGTAACCTGCTAAATAACCTTTATCCATAACGATGGCAAGTTTTCTCAAGGTTTCTACCGAAAGGGCATTCGCTAAGTCAGGCATGTCGTAAAGGATAACGGTCGTGGTATGGTTTGATTTGTGGGCAGCCAAACGTTCTTTTAGCTTTTCATCTAACGCATTAACCATTTTTTCTACCTCAATAGGGTCACTGATGAGCAGAACATCCTTTTGTTCTACCAAACGGTGGTACTCAGGTGCCAAGACAATAATCTGCTTATCTGCTTTCAGATGAGCCTGAATTAGATAATCCGTCATCCCAGTCATTCGATCTTCTTTATCTGTTAGATACATCAGATTCCCTTCGGCCACCTTCCAGATGGTAGGTGTCACACTATTCATATCAAGCCCCAGAGGAATTTCTCCCTTTTTAAAGGCGGTCTGAATGCTTCGACGAGCATAGTAATCTTTAATAGATAATATTTCAGGAACCATTGGAATACTTTGAGGTCTTTGACCTGTCCAGTAACTGTTCATTTCCTGAGTTTCCTCACGGAGGCGATTCAGTAACTGAGAATCATCAAAAGCTTCAACTGGTAAAGCGAATTGGATAACATCCACTTCGTGGCGCTTGATTAAAGCTCGACCTTGAATGTCTGCCATAATAGCTGCTAAATCAGTGGGTCCGACAACCGTCCGAACTTCACTCACTTCATTTTGTTTCAGACTCAGCTGTTGCTTAAAGTTAGCGTAGAGCGCCCCTCTAAGATTAGACTGACGAGCAGCCGTCATGATAAGATGAACACCCATATTGAGGCCTTCTCTAGCAATGCGCTGAAGTAGTTTAAAGAGCGTTTCTTCAAAACCTTCTCCCTTCATAGCTTCAAAACTATCAAGAAGAATGAGAATGTTGCTCTCTTCCTTGCCACTAGCTTGTCGGTAAAGGTTTATACTTCCGACACCATACTCAGACAAAAGATGCTTACGACGATCTAGTTCCTCATTCATTAAGGCGATGAATTTTAAGATTTTTTCGGTCTGGTCTAACAACACGGTATCCGCCACATGTGGTAATTTGGATAGAGGTGCCAAACCATTGGTTCCGAAATCTAAAAGATAGAAGTTGACTAATTCAGGTGAGTAGTGACGAGCCACATCCATAGCTACAGTCTGCAAGAAAGTGGTCTTCCCTGTTCCTGGGCTTCCATAAAGCAGAATATTGCCATCCTTACTTAGATTGAGAGCTACAGTTTCTTGTTTTTGCTCCTGTGGTACATCAGCCATCCCGATAGTAACAACTAGGTCACGCTGTGCTTTCTGCCAAGCCTTCTGGTAATCCG
>DIXV01000101.1:0-3467 GCA_002436115.1 Streptococcus sp. UBA6071
AAGCTAATCTATTTAAGCAGTTGAACCTTAAGCTGAATGTCAGTGTCTGCTAGCTACTGAACATTGGCCTCTAAAAAGAGAGATGTCTGAAAATTTTTCAACATCTCTCTTCATCAGCGAGCAATGTGTTCCCGCTAGTGCTATTATCCATAGTATTTAAATTACTATTGAAATTTTTGCTTTCTATAACCATCTAGAAAGATCGTTAACAAATCTGGACATTATTTTTCAATTTAAATATTTCTATTTTAGTTCTCTCTGCAGGACTATCAATGAACTTAGAAAGCAGGTTCTATTCATCTCTAAGAATTTTTTCCAGACCAGAAAAGAGGACATCTCTTAATACCTCATTATAACTTTCATATCCTTTTTTAGATTTTATAGTATCAAAAGCTGTTTTAATACTGCCATCTACGATAAGGGTTAGTCCAGTTACTTCTTGATCAGACCCCTCTTTTTTGAAAGAATCATTTAAAATTAGTAATTGATTGTTTGCTGCCATTTTTACTCCATTCTCAACTCTGACTCATATTGTTCTCTGATAAGATTTTTACCGTTTTCTATCCAATATCTGTCTTTTTCGGTTAGATATTCCGTAAAATCTTCTCGTTTTCCTACCCAACCATCTGGAACATAACGTTCAAATGGTATAGGTTCTGGGTACATCGAAAATAACTGCTTAGCTACAAAATCAATATAAAGGCTTGGCGATAAGTCAAGAATTGTTTTATTATATGTTTTTTTGAGGATTAAATCTTTTAATTGAGATGACTCTACCTTTTGGTTTAAATAGTAATCATGTAAAACGCTATCAATAGTGTCAGTATCAAGCACTCCTACACCATATCTAAACTGTAGCATAAAATCAATATCAATCAAAAATCCTTTTTCTTCATAAGCTCTCTGGTATTTATAAAGATCCAAAATCCAATCATCCTTATCAGTTATATACCAGTTAAATTTTTCTTTCGTTTTTATACCAACAATGATCTTCTCAGCGTAAATAGGTTCCATAATCTTCTCCTTCCTGTCACTAATGAAGTATTTTTGCCGAACTTGCATATTCTTCAAGCCACTCAATAAATGGCTCAGGTAAACCATAGCTTGTTCCTGGTGTCATTGGGTCTACAATTTGAGGTGCCATTCCTCCTTGATTTCTTGGGTTTTGACTAGCATGAAATTGAGGAATTGCGTTTTCTTGGATAAGTTCATCTAATTCTTTAGGAACTTTGAATTCTACTATTGTTCCCCCTTTCCGAGCTACATCTCTGTAATAAATTGCGTGCTCGATATCATAGGCGCTGACATAAAGCATGGAAGATTTATCTGGGATAATAACACTACCATCAGATTTAATCATTATCCTTTCCCTACTTACCTGATTACTGTCAGTTCCTCCTTGGACTCTATAGTATTTAATCACTTCCCTAGGATTTTCTTTGCCTACCCTGCCGATTTCCGTGGTAACTTTAGGAACATCGCTACTTCTCACCTCAACATCTGGGAGAGCTGACTTGTCTATAGCTAGTTTACCAGAACTAAGAGAGCTTGACAACTCTACATCTGGTCTTGTGCTACGGCTCGGTAAGTCAATACCTGAAACACCTCCAGCTGCTGCTTTGGCCATTCGCTTGCTGACAATATGGTTGGTGGCGGCATTAACCCCACGCCCCAAGGCAAAACCGCCCAAAGCAAGAAGAGGATCTTCCTTCATCATATAGAGGGTTTCTGTAACATCAACCACATCATCGACAAGGTTGGTGGCACGTGTCATTGCCTGAACGGTCGTTGAAGCTGTCCTCCCTGTCCGAGCAAGAACCCCTGCATAGGTCGCAAAGCCACCCGTCGCCAAGGTCGTCACTCCCTCAACACCTGACCAAATCCGCTCCTCAGTTGATAAGACCCTTCCAGAGAGTGACTCCCCACTCGTGGCTTGGTAAAAACCATTCCCTGCCAAGGCAGTTGTCCCTACCCCTATTAAGACAGGGGCAAGAACCCCTCCTGACACAAGACTCCCTGTGATTATGGCAGCGGCCGCAAGCACCTGACCCCCTATCTCAACCCACTGGAGCCAGTCTTTATTGTCTTCCTTCCATGTGGACCGCAAGCGCTCATACTTCCCTAACTGAGTCGGGAAGAAATTTTCAACCAAGGCATCATCACTCAGACCAGAAAGCCTCTCATAAGTTTCCTTATCCTTTGCCTCAAGGGCAGCTAAATGCTCTTGAGCAAGCGCCAAGCGCCCCTGATAAAGTGCCTGTGCAGCTGGGATTGGCGAGTCTGCGTGATTGATAATCTCTGAAATCGTATAATGCTTTTTGACCTTGTAGGTAGGTGTCCCATAGCCCGTGCTTATATAGGTTGACTGGGTTTTAGTGACCGTGTAGGTCAGGTGGTCCGTTGTGTAGGCATTGTCACCTTCATTGACCTGATTAAGGCTATCAAGGCTATCATCTATCCCTTGGACAAACTTACCATCAATGTTTTGCATGACCTGCGCATGCACCTTCTTAGAGGATTCCAACATGTCAAGTGCCCGATGCTCCGCATTGACAAAAGTGCTCTCTGGCATGTCCTTACCAAGTGACGCATCTCCCGTCTGAACATAGAGATCGCTCAAGCCCTCTGACTTGACCTTTGCGGCAACTTCCGAAATATCCGTCAGCAAATTCCTGACACAATCAATGTTACTGTAGCCCCAACCTGTATTATCGCCCTTTTCAAAGTCTGGTCGATTTGAATAATAATGGGTCATCCTTGTCTCCCTTTCTTATCCCTGTGTTCCTGTGACCATAATCAGGTCTTCCGATTTAGCCCCATTGAGACTCTCAGACATGCCCCCTTCAGCGATGGAGGTCTGAAGGTTTGTCAGGGCTTCTGCTTGGTTGTTTTTGATATAGTCCTTCGTCTCAGCATCCGCACTGGGATCATTTAAGAGACTATTGGCAATATCAGCAGCCAGCAGCTTATCCGTATCGATAAAGGCTGTATAGGTGGTTTGGGTATGTTTAAACAGGACTTCTGTCAGGGTCTGAAAGGTCTGGGCCTTGGATACAAACCGACCAAGGAGGTCCCCACTGACCACTCGGCTGGAAAATTCACCGCTTGACGAAAGGCTGGGCAAGCTCTCAACCACGGTGTTGAGCTTTTGGGTCAAGTCGGTTGCCGACTCGGTCAAGCTTCGAATCGCCAATAAGAGCGCTTCTTGTTCGGTAACGTCTAAACTAATTCTGTCTCCCATTTAAACCCTCACTTTCAAGCCACGAATCAGATGTGACTTTAGGTAGGCCCCATTGATGGAGCGGATTTGCTCTCTTTGCCTATCAAACTCGTAGAGGCCAGAGGGGCTGTCAATAAACAGCCTGTCCTCAACCAGTTCTCTATTGCTGAAGGTTGTCATGCGAATGGCCTCACTCTGAGAGTAGTAAGTCATCAAACGGAAGTGGGAATATGGGGTCCAAGTATAA
>DIXV01000101.1:3722-7204 GCA_002436115.1 Streptococcus sp. UBA6071
TTAAAATAGGGTGTCCTTGTTGTAGAAGACTCAAAAACAGCAGGCTATGAAGACGTTCAATCACGTAGCCATCTCCCTCCACCTTTTTGATCACGACAGAATACCACTTATTGCTATCAACCGCAGAAGCACAGCAATAGTCGGCATCAACTTGACAATGATAAAAGGCCTTATGGTACAACTTGAGAAAGAGACCGTACTGTACGCAGTCCTCTGTCGGTTCATTCTCTATCATCAAGCCAAGTTTCTCCAAATCCGCATAACCTTTTAGGAGGACAGTCCTTAAGTTTTCTAACCGTGTCTTTTCGTCCTCACTCGGAAGAGGCAAGAACAAAAGATCATCTGAGTAGTCGTTGAGCATATGGAGGGCGTAAAGGGCTTCAATAGTAAATATCATGCGCTGTCAATCTCCTTTATCACATTTGATTCTGAGATGGATGCTAAAAGTGTCTCTAGCCCATCCACTGCACTTTTTAACTCGGAAACGCTAGTGGCAAAATCCGCTTGGTATTTGTTGATTAGCTCCTTTAAGCCGAGGTACTGTTCCTTGCTCTTGCCTTCCCATAGGCTCTCACTGTTTTCCATCGTTTTTATATTGGCTGGAATGGTCGTACTGATTAAAGTTTTTGCACTCTCCAATTCCGCAATAATCGTCGCCAAATTCGCATCATCATACCTGATGGTCTCTGACGTATACCTGCCTTGGACATCGTTAATATTGGTATCCATCTCTAAGCCTCCTTACCAGTATAGTTTCTCCAAAAATGACTTGCCCTCATTATACTCGTTTCTAGCATTGGTAATTTGGGTGTCAAGAGTGCTAATTTTCCTTTCCAAAGTTCTGTAGAGATTCTGAAAAGAGGTGTTGGCATCTCTCACGAAGTCTCTGTATTCGGTCATGGTGTCAACATCTTCTTGCAATTTTTCAGCAAAACGATCAAGGTAATGGTAGCCTTCGTCGCTATTAACAAGGGAGATAATCTCTTCGCAATAGTCAATGAAGTCGTTCATGTTTGACACATCTCTTTTGTAGTCCAGTCCATTAGAACTAATACTGTTTTTGACCCTTTCATACCGCTCTTTTTTTGCCTTGCAAGAATCAATCGTGCTCCTTAGTTCTGCATCTGTTGCCATAATTCCCCTCCTTTACTTCGAAATCTGACGAATAGTCTCGTAAATCTCCCGCTTTCTGGCTTCTTCCATTCCTTTTTGATAGGAGGACGCGAAAATCAATGCTAAAATCAAGGCTATTGGGAGTAAATACAGGTAACGTTTCTTGGCTAGGGAAAAAGGCACCTTAACCCCTTTGCATTTCTTCTTTTTGAATTCTGGGTACCGTGCTTCAGTGAGGTTCTTAGATCTAAAATAAGGAGTTCCTACCGTGAGAAAAACGGGAATTAGGAAAGCATGGCTTATCATCATGAAACGGTTGTAGGAACTCAGATCATTAATCACGAGGACAATAACCCCTGTTATCGCCAAAGCGTAGATGATCACCCACCAGATCAGCCAATTGTAGGCTTCTTTCTTCGTGATGAGATACTTGTCGACCATATCTTTCTTCGCATTCTGATAAGCCTCGATGATCTTTTTTTCTTCCATAAGCGTCAAAATTCCTCCTGATTTTTGAGTAGACTCCGAGATCTGTTTATTTGTCGGACTTTTCTGTCATTATTTTTATCTTCAATTATAGCAAAAACACAACACCCTAACAAGTGCCTTAACACATTTATTCATCTAACTTCTTAAACTAATGAAAGAAACCAAGCAGAAAACGTGCTTTCTACTTGATTTCTTTTTCATTAGTTGTCTCGGCAATTAGTCGAGATACCGCAACTGACCACGGAAGTCTTCTAGGCGTGTGTAGCCCTTCTCAACCATGATTGCTTTTAACTCCTCTGTGAGGCGCTCAAAAACGGCGACACCCTCTTTGTGCAGCTGAGTACCGACTTGAACCATGCTAGCCCCACAAAGAATATGCTCAAAAACATCCCGACCTGTCAGGACACCGCCTGTCCCAATGATTTGAATCTCAGGTTTTAAGCGTTGGTAAAAAGCGTGCACATTAGCTAGAGCCGTAGGCTTGATGTACTCTCCCCCA
The DNA here is from genome assembly GCA_002436115.1 of Streptococcus sp. UBA6071. Lineage (GTDB taxonomy): Bacteria > Bacillota > Bacilli > Lactobacillales > Streptococcaceae > Streptococcus. The sequence goes on from DIXV01000101.1 coordinate 5,824, forward strand.
ATACCACCAAAACCGTTCTTAGGCTTGATGACGACAGACTCATCGTCTATATAGAGGCCATTTCCAATAGAATTAACACAGTTGACAAAACTTAAAGGAAATTGGTTGAAGATCTTAGCAGCTTGATCAAAATGGACAATATCAAAATAAGGAGGTAGCTTGATGCCTAGAGGCTTCGTAAAGTAGCTAAAGACTTCCGTCAAGATCTGCTCAGTCATTTCAAAATCATAAGCAATTTGTGGTTTTCCTGGGACATTTGGACAGGAGAGGTTGAGTTCAACCAAGCCATTAAAGTTACTGCTTTCAACCTTTCTTAGAATCTCATGAGTTTCATCAGGAGACATCCCGACCAAAGACAGGAAAAAGGTCCGTTCGGGCTCCGACTCTTGAAGCTCCAATAGATACGTGAGGTAATAGGCCAATCCTTGGTTAGGCAGCCCCATAGAGTTGATAGACCCCAGAGGAACATTCTGATAGCGTGGTTCTGGATTACCTTGCCTTGCCTCTAAAGTCGCTGTTTTGGTGACAAAAGTCCCTGCTTTAGAGTCTTTAACCTCTGTCAGTTCATCTCTTGTCATACAGTAGACCCCTGCTGCATTCATTAACACATTCTCAAATGTAAAAGCGCCAATTGTGGCTGTTGTTGATACCATATCTGCCTCCAAATCGTTTTATCTAGTATACCAAAATTTTAAGCATTCGTAAAAGAAGCACAAGGAAAGGGAACGTTTTTTTGCCTCAGAGACCCTTGTTTCTAAGCTTCTTATATTTTCAGAATATTTCAACTTTTTCTTGACAGATGGCTAAAATCGTGTTAAACTTTCTAACATATCTATTTTACATATTGAAAAGGAGATCCTATGACAGCAGCAAAAGCTTATATTGAATCAGCCTTTAACACTGTTAAAGCACGTAACCCACATGAAACCGAATTCCTTCAAGCCGTTGAAGAACTCTTCAACACTTTGGAGCCTGTTATTGAAGCACACCCAGAATATATTGAAGAGAACATCTTAGAACGTATCGTAGAACCTGAGCGTGTCGTTAGCTTCCGTGTTCCATGGATTGATAAAGAAGGCAAGGTTCAAGTAAACCGTGGTTACCGTGTCCAGTTTAACTCAGCTGTAGGCCCATACAAGGGCGGTCTTCGCTTCCACCCAACTGTTAACCAGTCCATCCTTAAGTTCCTCGGTTTCGAGCAAATCTACAAGAATGTCTTGACAGGTCTACCGATTGGCGGTGGTAAAGGAGGATCTGACTTTGATCCTAAAGGAAAAACAGATCGTGAAGTGATGAGCTTTGTTCAAAGCTTTATGACCGAATTGCAAAAACACATCGGTCCGTCACTTGATGTCCCAGCTGGTGATATCGGTGTTGGAGG
>DIXV01000101.1:7468-12047 GCA_002436115.1 Streptococcus sp. UBA6071
GCTGGTGTCTTGACTGGTAAACCAATCGGCTTTGGTGGTTCCCTTATCCGTCCAGAAGCAACTGGCTATGGTTTGGTTTACTTCGCTGATGAAATCCTAAAAGCTAACGGTAAGAGCTTCAAGGATCAGACTGTTCTTATCTCTGGTTCAGGAAACGTTGCCCAATACGCTGTGCAAAAAGCAACTGAATTGGGTGCCAAAGTTATCTCTGTTTCCGATTCAAATGGCTACATCATTGATGAGACAGGTATCGACTTTGACCTCTTGGTTGATGTTAAGGAAAATCGCCGTGCACGCTTGACAGAGTACGCTGCTGAGAAAGCAACTGCTCAATACGTTGAAGGCAGTGTCTGGTCTTATGATGGACACGTGGATATCGCCCTTCCTTCAGCCACTCAAAACGAAATCGACGGCCCTACTGCTGAGCGATTGGCTAAGAATGGTGTCTATCTGGTTGCAGAAGGTGCTAATATGCCATCAAACCTTGATGCTATAAAAGTTTACAAGAAAAATGATGTCCTTTATGGTCCAGCTAAAGCAGCAAATGCTGGTGGTGTAGCGGTATCTGCTCTTGAAATGAGCCAAAACAGCCAACGCTTATCATGGACTTCTGAAGAAGTGGACAGCCGCTTGAAAGATATCATGGCAAACATTTTTGAAACAGCTAAGACAACTGCTGAAAAATATGACCTTGGCAAGGATTATCTTGCAGGTGCTAATATTGCAGCCTTTGAAAAAGTAGCTAATAGCATGATTGCTCAAGGAGTTGTTTAGGTCTCCTAAGCCAAGCCTCTCATATAAAATGACAGAAATCGTGAAAGTGAGTCAAACCATCTGATTGGTTGCCCTTACTTCTCACGATTTTTTATATACAGAAAAGCCGTATTTTCAGCTGTTTCTGCCCAACCTAAGCCCTTTGACTTCTTTTTTTTGCCTCCTCTTTGCTCCTTCATTTTTATCTTCTTGATAAAATCAGTCATAATCTTAACAGAAATAACATAGAATAGACATATTTTCTTTCTGAATCTATTCTATAATAGGAGTATAGTATTTAATTTTTTAAAGGGGATTTTTATGACATTCAAACGAGTAAATCGTTCTCTACTAGGTAAGACATCTGTGGCGCTTATCTCAACAATAGCTGCAGGAATTTTAGGCAATACTGACGCTCAAGCAGCAAGTCATGTCGTACGGTCTGGAGAATCTTTCTTCGCAATTGCTTCACAATACAGCATGGATCCGTATGATTTGGCCGCTCAGAATGGTAAAATGATTTACGACACCATTAACCCGGGAGATACCCTTCAGGTACAATCACCTGTCGTAGAGGCAGCACCTGTGGTTGCTACAACTACAACGGCAACGGAAGCAGTCGTTCTCAATACCCCAACCGCAACAGGAAATTCTTTCCCAGTTGGCCAGTGTACATGGGGCGTCAAAGAGCTTGCACCTTGGGTGAATAACTGGTGGGGCAATGCCAAAGACTGGGCTGTTAATGCCGCAGCCTATAATGGCTACGCTACAGGGACTACTCCTGTCGTTGGCGCTATCGCTGTTTGGGATGGTGGTGAATTTGGGCACGTAGCCTATGTCACTGACGTCTATTCTCAAACAAGCATTCAAGTCTTAGAAGCCAACTACCGTGGCCAACAACAAATTGCAAACTACCGTGGTTGGTTTGACCCAACAACAGCTCAGGGAACCGTTACCTATATTTACCCTTGGTAAGAGGAACAGCACCCCTAAGCCGAAGAAAAAAGCAAGCAGATTTTCCTGCTCGCTTTTTTTGTCTTGTATCTGAGAAGCTTAGACAGATCCGTAAAGGGGTCGCACAAATTCGATTCCTGCTTCCAAGAGTGCTTCTTGATAAAGCCGGTAGAAGGTATGATAGGTCGTAATTTGTTGACCATTTTCAACAAAGATGTTGATACGAAAGGAGAATTGACCGGTCGCAGACGTTTGAGGGCCAAGAATGACTGGCTTTTCTGTGACAGCTGGGTAATTAGCCAATTCACGGTCATGAACCCCCTCGATAACCTTATACACCTTTTCCAAATCCACTGTTGAAGCCAAGGGAAGGTCAACCTGTACCCGCATATCGCCACGAGATTGGTTGCTGACAACCAAAATATTACGATTCGGGATAAAATGTAAGGTCCCGTCTGTCCCACGGACTTGAGTCGTCCGAATCCCCACACTACTTACCTTTCCAGACACCTTAATTGCTCCGTTTGTTAAGTGGACAAAATCACCCACATCCAGTTGACGCTCTAAAAGGATAAAGAACCCGTTGACCAAGTCTGTTAGGAAGCCCTGAGCCCCTAAACCAATGGCTACCCCTGCGATACCAGCACCCGCTAAAAGACTGGAAACGGGTAAACCCAAAATAGTTAAGGTCAAATAAAGAAAGAAAAAATACAAGGCATAACTAAGCATGTTTTCAATTAAACGACTCAGGGTCTTTTGACGACTGACCTCACGACTCGATAATTTTAGAGACGGTTGGATAATTTTTTTCACGATAAGATGCAAGCATTTCCTAGAAATATAAAAGGCCAGAAAAAGCAAGACCAGGGAGACCAGTTTTGAAAAAATGACGGATAAGATAGCATCCACATCAATTTGCGACCAATAATTTGTGATAAATTTAGGCATAAGAATCCTTTCTAAAAACATTTAACCCATTATAACAAAATCGGGTTGAGAAAGAAACCTCACGCTGATGTCCCTAAAGTATCTTAGCTAAATAGCCAGCTAAGACAAGTGCTTAGACTGCTTTCTAAAAGTAAAATGGTATGCTACTCCCTGTCATTCTCTGGGAATAGCATACCATTACTATAGTCTAGATGTATTTTCTTAATCCGTTATCAAAGCTTTCTCTTATGCTTTCAACTTAGGACTTTTGCCTCGTTCTGAAACCTCTTTAATGTGTTGGAAGTACTTGTTGGTCTCCCTGATAATAACAGGTGACAAGAGAAGTAAAGCAATCAGGTTAGGCAGTGCCATTAAACCATTAACGATATCCGCCATCACCCAGATAAGCTCAAGCTCTAAGAAGGCACCGAGACCGACCATGACGACAAAGAAAGTACGGAAGAAAAAGATGGACCGTTGACCAAAGAGAAACTCCATACACCGCTCTCCATAATAGCTCCAACCTAGAATGGAAGTAAAGGCAAAGAGAGCCAAACTCACACTAAGGGCTACTGTTCCAAATCCCGGTATAGCTGTTTCAAAAGCAGATTGTGTCATGCCAACACCAGCTGCATCTCCTGTCCAGACACCTGTAATCAGGAGAACAATCCCAGTCATGCTACAAATAACAATGGTATCAATGAACGTACCCGTCATGGAAACCAATCCTTGCTCAGCTGGCCATTCTGTCTTAGCTGCTGCTGCTGCGATAGGTGCTGAACCTAAACCAGATTCATTAGAGAAAACACCACGTGCTACCCCATTTTGAAGAGCTGTCCGAATGGTCGACCCTGCAAAGCCTCCTAGAGCTGCCATAGGAGTAAAGGCTCCTTGGAAAATCGAGGCAAAAACATCACCAAGCTTGTCAAAGTTGACCCCGATGATCCAAAAGCTTGCTAAAAGGTAGAAAACAGCCATAAAAGGAATAACCGTAGTTGCTACATTTGAAATGGACTGAATCCCTCCAAAGATAATCACAGCAACTAGAACGGCCAAAATAGGCCCTACAATTTCAGGTGCCCACTTAAAGGCACTTTCAAGTGAGTCTGTGATGGAATTAACCTGAGAAAAGGTTCCAATTCCAAAAAGGGCAACCAGAACACCGGCGATAGAAAAGAAGATGGCTAAGGGCTTCCATTTCTCTCCCAAACCTTTCATAATGTAGTGCATCGGACCACCAGAAACATGGCCGTCTTCATTAATAGTTCGGTATTTGATTGCCAAAACACCCTCAGCATACTTAGTTGCCATTCCAAGGAAACCAGCTACCCACATCCAGAAGAGGGCTCCTGGTCCTCCAGCCTTAACAGCGGTTGCTACACCAACGATATTTCCAGTCCCGACAGTCGCTGCAAGCGCCGTACAAAGGGCAGCAAAGCTCGAAACATCTCCTGCTCCTTTATTATCTGCCTTAAAAATCAGACCTAAAGCTGTAGGTAATTTTAGGATTTGTAAAATCCCCAATCGAACAGTCAAGTATAAACCTGTACCCATTAATAAAATGATTAAGGGGGAACCCCAAACCCAATCTTTAATGGCCTCCATCAATGCTAACATCTTGTCTCCTTCTCCCCAATCGCTATCAGAAAAAGGAAAAAGCCAACACAAGGCTGGCTGAAAATCTAGGCTGAAAATGGCGGGGCCTTTTCTCTCTGTCCTTTTGCCTGAGAGTTTGAGCGGGTGTACCGCCTTGCCCCTTCGGCGTCATCTCGTAGATGATCTCTCCAGAGTTCCGTCGATTATACAGTCAAGTTTCCTCTTCTGAAAATGTCAATCGGGTATTCTTTTATATATACCCTCTATTTTATCATATTTTTAAGAAATGGCAAGACAATTTTAAAAAGAAAGTTAGGAAGGTTCGTTTTTTCATCCGATGACCTGCTTA
>DIXV01000103.1 GCA_002436115.1 Streptococcus sp. UBA6071
GAGCTTTCTTCACTAGATAAGACCAGTTGAGCAAATTTAGCATCCAGTTGGATGACTTTATCTAATAAGTCCTTTATTTCCTCTTCTGAGAAACCAAATTGAAGAAGGAGCGCCTCTTGGCTCTGACGCCATATACCCAGCAGTTCTTTTCCTTTCTCATTATCAGGACTGTAATAAGTCGTGTCTGGTAAAATGATACTTGGTGCCTGAGCCCAAAGAACATTGGTTTGAGCGTCCATAAAGTCTGGAGCCACACCAAAGGGCATGAGATTTGGTCTCCCTAGCCGTTCATAGTCTACTAACTTGGAAAGAAAGGCTTCAAAAGAAGGCAAGGATTTATACTCATCAATCAAGGAGAGAACAGGTGTTATCCCCTCTTTCTCACGTTGGTCATAGTCTGCTGTCAAGCGATGAAATTTAATAAAATTCTCTAAAATAGGATCTTTCGGAAGAGTCTCCCCAGCCAACCACTTGTCTGTCTTTTGCAGCATCAGCTCTTCAATCTCATCTGCTAAATCTGAAAACCCACCTGTACGCGGTTTATCATCAGGAATCACTGCTTTTGCTTCCCATTCTCCATTAACCGCTTTGTAAAAATCATCTTGATAACGTATCATCATTAGCCTCACTTCTAATCTCTAGCATTTTAATATAGTAGCGCTATTATACCAAAAATAGCAGATAAAATCATGAGTCAAGGACAAGTAGTCCCTCCAGAGGGAAAGAGAAGCGGGTCCAGTCAACCATCCAAGACTTGACACCCCTTTAGGTTTCCCTCCAGCTCACGGACATCCACCTACTAGTGAAACCAAAGACCAAGCCTCAAAAGAAGATGATATCCAAACAGATATCATCTTCTTTTCTCTTTTTAGGATGTTTGACGAGCTCTTTAGTTCGGGGCATCTGAATTTAGACGCTTACCTCAAGCATAGCTTATTTTTTGGAAGTCAGCGATTTTCTTTTACAGTAAATGGCTACAGAGAGAGCCAAGCCTGTTCCCAAAATTGTCAGGATTACAGTCCTTTTTGTTCCTGTTTGAGGTAATATCTGACTGATACTTGCCGAAACCATTTCTGCTACAGAGGGCTGTGCTTGAGTACCACTACTAGTGGTCGTTGACAGCGCTAATGTACGAGTTTGAGTCACCGCAAAGCCATCGATCGTTGTCGTGTAGCCTGATGGTGTCGTTGTTTCAATGCTGTATTGAATCTCTTGACCATTCTGGTAACGATCCACAGGGTCAAAAGCATACTGCCAGTTATCGCTTGAGCTGACTGTAGCCGTGGATACCTTAGTACCATTCGCTAGAAGGGTGATGACCAGTTCGCTAGGGCGTAAGCTATCTTGGTCGTCAGCATCCACCCATTCAACATGACCTGAGATTGTCACTTTTTCTGGACTATAGGTGTTGGTCACCGTTGCTGTGGTAGCTGTGACATCAGAAGATGAAACAGTATAGTCTGATAAACTTGAGATTTCTTCAATCGTATAAACACTAAGCGTCTGATTATCGGCTTGGTATTTCGGTAAATTGTCCCACGTTAATACCGTCACATCTTCTGATTGGGCAGCTAAAGTTTTCGGTGAGCCGTAAGCTAGACCATCTCGTTTGAGTTGAAATGACACAGCTGGACGGTTTTCTTGTTTATCTCCTTGCCACTTTTTAGTCAGGGTGAAGGTCGTCTTTTCAGGTGTATTGACCAAGGTCTTAAGGGCTAGACCAGTACTATCAAAGTCTGTTGGCGTCACAGCCACATCTTCTCCTGATAAGGCATAACCAGCAGGTGCCTGCGTTTCACGAATGATATAGTCGGTATACAACAACTCTGAAGCCTGAGCTAGACCAGAAGAGTCTGTTGTGACAGTTGCTACCACTTGATTTGTTGCCTGACGGATAATATCAAATCGGGCATTTGCCAGAGGGGTTCCGTTCTCATTCTCTTTTTTAATCTGAATCGTATAATTGTAGCCCTGTGAACGTCCCCCTGCCTCAGCATAGGTTGCTTGAGTTAAAGCAGTGTGATCATAGCCCTTGTCCGCTTGAATCCTTGCCGAATTGTCAAAGACCTCACCACCAATTGGCTGATAGTCTAAAACGACATTGTAGTGAATGGTGTACCCCTCATTTGAGGCTATATCACCGATTGGAATTGTCAAGGTTTGCCCATCAGCAGACAGCTCCCAGAGGGCAGAGAATTGCGTAGTAACATCTGTCTCTCCAGATAGTTCAAAATCCACACCATCGGCATCAAGCTGCCATGTCCCCTTCATAATGCGAAGAGAGGAAAGGTCTATCTTTCCAGCTATATTTTGCAACTGGTCCACAAAAGTAGCATTGGTTACTGTATCCCCACTACGATTAATTCCGACATAGTAAGAGATGCTTCGAGAATTATTCAAGGTTGGCCATGAGCTTTTAGTGATTGGGATACCTACTGGAGGTGTAACACCCAAAAAACTGATATCATTGGAGCTTACCGTTTGATCTCCTACCCTAAAATTTAGCTTTAAGGTCTGTTTTGTTTTAACCACACGAAAATTAATGCGTGCTTCAAAATAAAACTCTCCACTGACTCCTGAGCGGTTCTCAGCATATGCTGTGTAAGTGATGGTCATTTTCTTCGTATCTGGATCAACCGTGACGTGAGCAACAATATTCCCACTTGAGTCCTTTAAGTCAAAGGTGGTATTGAGGGAGGTGTAGACGATTTCATCCGGCAGGGTGATTACGGTTGTATCCCCTTCTTGAACAGCAAAATCTGGTAGTGTAAACGTTCCCCTCATCTGAAAATTCTCCCACATGCCCAAGTCTTTGGTCAAGGGGTTGTTTTGAGCATCAACAGCTGTGATGGAGGTCAAAACAGTGTTATGAACCGCAGCATTAACAGTCGCATTCCATAAACTTGTTAATCCTAAAAGATTGACTAGCATTATCAACAGAGGAAGTAGCCCTTTTTTCTTAATCATTTTTCTCCTTTATAATATATCAACATAGACTCTTTCCCTTATTTTACTCTATTTCCCCAATATTTGCAATAGGAATATTAATATTATAATAAAATAATCCAAGTGCCGTCTCAAAAACAAATACATTCCTTAAAAAAAGCAGAACCACCCTTTATCAGGATGGTTCTATGTCGCTTATGTCTCTACTAGAATAGCAAGGGTTTGGTAAGGTTTTAGGCTTAGTTTAGCCCCAATTTCCACCTCTGAGTAGTTGGATAATAAAACGCGACCACTTCTATATGGCTCTGAAAGGACTATCTCAGTCTCATCGGAAAAGAAATTATTGACCACCAAGAGTTGCTGATTGCCATGACGGCGCTCGAAGGCATAGACCTTACTACTCTCTTGATAAGCAGCTGTGTAATCACCTTCTGAGATAAGAGGCATTGTTTGACGTAACTTGATTAGGCTCTGATAGAACGGGAAGATTTTGCCGTTCCGTTCCTTTTCAACATTAATTTCACGATAGGATTTTCCTATCTTTAGCCAAGGGGTTCCTTCTGTAAAGCCACCATTTTTACTAGCGTCCCATTGCATGGGCGTTCTAGAGTTGTCACGGGATTTGGCTTGAATAATCCTAAAGGCATCATCTGCTGACTTTCCTTGCTCCAGCATGTTATGGTAAGCATTAATGCTTTCCACATCTACATAATCAGCCATTTCATTGTAATCAGGGTCAACCATGCCAATCTCTTCTCCCATATAGATATAGGGCGTTCCACGTGATAAGTGGATAGAGGCTGCCAACATCGTTGCCCCTTCTTCTCGGAAATTATGAATGTCTACGAAGCGATTTAAGGCACGTGGTTGATCGTGATTATTCCAAAAAAGTGCACTCCAGCCGTTTCCGACACTCATCCCTTCTCCCCAAGTATGAAAGAGCCTTTTCAACTCTTGGAAGTCAAATGCTTTGAGCGTCCATTTTTGTCCCTCTTCATAATCAACTTTTAGATGATGGAAGTTAAAGACCATATCCAGCTCTTCTTGGCTAGGGTTTGAATAACGCACACAATTGTCAATATCTGTAAAACTCATCTCACCAACAGTTATACTACCTTCATCTTGCCCAAAACTAGCTTGATTAAGCATTTTCAAGTAATCATGATTAATCGGACGGTCAGTGTATTCTGGCTTACCGTCAAAATTGGCATTGTCTTTGAGAACTTCGTCTTTACCAATCAAGTTGATAACATCAAACCGAAACCCCTTCACCCCTTTACTTCGCCAAAAGTTGACCACCTTAAACAACTCCTCACGGACATGAGGATTTCGCCAATTAAGGTCTGCCTGTGTCTTATCAAAAAGGTGCAGGAAATACTTTCCTGTATCTCCAAAAGGAGACCATGTTGTGCCACCGAATTTTGATACCCAGTCTGTCGGCTGATCTCTCAAAATAAAGAAATCCTGATAAAAGGGGTCTCCAGACAAGGCTTTTTGAAACCACTCATGGTCTGTTGAGCAGTGGTTAAATACCATGTCTAGCATAAAGTCAATTCCATGCGTTTTTCCGACCCTAATCATCTCTTCAAAGTCCTGCATGGTACCAAAATCTGGGTTAATCGCCGTGTAGTCAGATACATCATAGCCATTGTCCCTCTGAGGACTGGGGTAAAAAGGATTTAACCAGACGACATCTACTCCCAACTCCACTAGATAAGGTATTTTGCTGATAATTCCTTGCAAGTCTCCCACACCATTTCCGGTAGTGTCCTGATAAGATTTTGGATAAATTTGATAGACAACCTTACGTTTATCAATTGTCATACTCTCTCCTAACTAAACTAATAGGTTGGGGTTGGAAAACTTCCAACCCCAACAATTTCTATGGTTGATAGTTGCCAGAAGTTGGCTTACTCTATTATAACATTAGAGTTTTGTTGCTATCATCAAATCGTCTCCAATTTTGATCTGACGAGGCAAATCGCCTTCTATATCTGATTGGAAATCCTGCTGATTGGTTATAATAACAGGTGTTTCTGTGACATAACCAGCTGATGTAATGCTTTCGATGTTAAAGCTAATTAGTTTATCACCGGCTTTAACAGTATCACCTTGCTTAACATGGGCTTCAAAACCTTTGCCCTCAAGATTGACCGTATCCATCCCGATGTGCATAAGTAGCTCAAGTCCCTCGTTTGTCAATAAACCAACAGCGTGTTTGGTTGGAAAGAGAACTGATACAACACCATCTACTGGTGCTAAGAGCTCACCTTTACTTGGATGGATGACAACTCCTTGTCCCATCACTCCTTGGGCAAAAACAGCATCTGTAGCTTCAGCTAGAGGCCTAACCTCACCACTCAATGGACTTTGAACAGTGACTTGTGTCCCTTTTTCAGCTATTTCTTCTGCTTGAGCGATTGCCTCAACTTGAGGTGCCTTTACTGCTTGATCTTCTGCTTTTGTAAGAATGCCTGCCTTACGGAAAAAGATGGTAAGGCTAAATGGTATCGCAATAGCCACAAGCATAATGGCTGCGAATGGCAACATGTATTGGGCCTGAATCGATAAAATCCCTGGGAGGCCACCGATACCGATAGCGTTGGCTGTCACATTAAATGTTGTCGATAGGAAGCCTGCAATCCCCGAACCAATCATACCTGCTACGAACGGGTAAATGTATTTAACGTTAACACCAAAGAGTGCTGGCTCAGTAACCCCTAGATAGGCTGAAATTGTTGCTGGAAGTGAAATTTGTGCTTCACGCTCACTCTTACGGTTCATCCAATAGTAAGCAAAAACAGCTGAACCTTGTGCAATATTAGAAAGGGCAATCATTGGCCATAGAGCTGTTCCACCTGAGTCAGCAATCAATTGCGAATCGACTGCATTGGTCATGTGGTGAAGACCAGTAATAACGAATGGCGCATAGAGGGCTCCAAAGATTGCTCCAAAGAGCCATTTGAATGAGCCCGTCAAGCCTGCAAGAACAACTGCGGATAGACCTTTACCGATCGTCCAACCGATTGGACCAAGTACAGTATGTGCCAAAATCAAGGCTGGAACAAGGGAAAGAAACGGCACGAAAATCATTGAAACCACTTCTGGAATACGTTTCCGCCAGAAGATTTCAAAATAAGATAGAGATAGTCCCGCTAAGAGAGCTGGAATAACCTGTGCTTGGTAACCAATTCGGTTAACAGTCGCAAAGCCGAAATCCCATACCCAATCTTTAGCGATCTCAGCTGCAGGTGTTCCTGGAACTGCGTAGGCATTAAGCAACTGTGGTGATACCAAACAGATACCTAAAACAATACCAAGGATTTGGGTTGTTCCCATCTTACGTGATACCGACCAGGTAATCCCTACTGGAAGGAAGTGGAAGATAGCCTCACCTGGTAGCCACAGGAAGTGGTTAACCCCATTCCAGAATTGTGAGGTATCAACAATGGTATTATAGACCGGCTGACCTGCATCTGTAAATTGTTTGACCCCATCAATAACTTTTTGACCTAGCCATTCCATCTGCACACCTTCAAGAAGGTTACGGAAACCTAGGATAAGACCCCCGACAATAATGGCAGGAATAATCGGTGTGAAAATCTCAGCCAACATGGTCATCACACGTTGGATAGGATTTTGTTTGTTTTTTGCAGCTGATTTTGCAGCTTCTTTAGAAACCCCTTCAATACCAGATACCGCTGTAAAATCATTGTAGAAGATTGGTACATCATTACCAATGATTACTTGGAACTGACCAGCATTGGTAAAGGTTCCCTTGACCGTCGCTATGGCCTCGATAGCTGATACATCAGCTTTACTATCGTCATTGAGAACAAAACGCATCCGTGTCGCACAATGACTGACTGCAGCAACATTCTCTTTGCCACCAATCGCTTTCAAGAGATCAGTGGCTTCTTGTTGAAATTTTCCCATTTTGAGCATTGAGCACTAGTTAAACTAGTTGCTCATCTCCTTTCTTGTTTTTTATTTGTACGGACAAATAATTGACACTCTTATTGTATCCGATTTCAAAAAGAATTGCAAGCCTTTTTAGAAAAAAAATATGAAATTTGTTATAATAGAAATAGTTGTATGTTAAAAACCAAACCAATGAGAGGTGCTAAGTGAAGAAATACCAAGAAATTTTTAATGACCTAAAAGAAAAAATCCTGACAGCTATTTATCCAGCTGATACGCTACTACCAACTGAAAAAAAACTACAAGACATTTATCATGTTAGCCGAGATACCATTCGAAAAGCTTTGACGCTTTTAACGGAGCGGGGGTTAATCCAAAAAGTACAAGGGCGAGGCTCTCTAGTCCTTAGGCAAGAACTCCTTAATTTTCCCGTTTCTGGACTGACCTCTTATCAGGAACTTTCCCAAGCACTTAACCTAGCAAGCCAGACACGTGTCGTTAGCCTCGATTTAATCACAATTAATAGTAATTTATCCCGATTGACAGGTTTTGAAGCCCACAGCCAAGTTTGGAAAGTTGTCCGTACAAGATCCATACGGGGCAACCTATCCGTTCTTGATATTGACTATTTATCCCACGCTATTATTCCTCACCTCTCAAAAGAAGAGGCAGAAAAGTCCATTTATGCTTACCTTGAAGGAGAACTAGGACTTGACATCGCCTATGCTCAAAAAGAAATCACCGTTGAACCAACAAGTCAAGAAGACCGCAAACTGATGAAAACACAGGATAAATATTTGGTTCTCATTAAATCTCGTGTTTTTCTGAGCAATACCCAACAATTCCAATATACAGAGAGCAAGCATAAAATCGATCGCTTTAAGTTTGTCGATTTTGCCCGTAGAAAACACTCCCTCTAAAACACTAAGAGAACCATTCACTAGGCGATTCGCTCGTAAGCCTGTAAAATCTATTTTCCCCGATTATTTACCCACCTTCCTCCCAGTCATCTTGCTGGCAGAAGGCTCCATAGTTGTTCAAAAGGAGGACTATCACTATGCCAATTAGACCCGCCCAAACACAAGATATCCCAGCCATCCAAGCCCTCTTAGCCCAAATCCTTCAGATTCACCATGACATCCGTCCAGATATCTTTCAAGAAAGAGGGGGAAAGTACACGTCAGAGAGCCTTCAAACACTCTTTGCTGACCCTCATCAGCCAGTCTTTGTCTATACAGATGCAGAAGATAAAATCCTCGGTCATCTTTTTCTTCAGATAAAACAGGAGCACAACCCTGTCAAGTTACCCATCAAAAGCCTCTACATTGATGACCTCTGTGTTTCAGAAGAAGCACGTGGATTAGGTATCGGCCGTAAACTCTACGAGTATGCCAAGACCCTCGCCAAGCTCCAAGGTTGCTACAATTTAACCCTCAATGTCTGGAATGCCAATCAAGCTGCTGTCGCATTCTACGACAACCTAGGTTTCAAACCACAACAAACCCAGTTAGAGCAAATCTTAGGGGATGCATAACATCTTCTTATGAACGATTGACAAAAAAGCAGTGCTACAAGACAATCCTTTCATGGAAATCCTTGTGTGCTGCCACCTTTCAACGAATTTGATCTCTTACCACTAGCGCCATCGTTTATAAGTGTCAAATCAGATCAAAGAAAAAGCTCTGCTCTCTTGAACATTGCTTTCCTCACTTATCAAAAACCTCCATGGCTTCTCGTTGACTAGAGGACCATGGAGGTTTCTTTTTTCTCATGTATGGGGGAAATCAGCCCTGTCAAAAGCCTTGACCTCTGACCACAGGACAAGGCTTTTTATCTCTTGAAGAACCCTTGATCTTCTTAGGTTTTCTAGTCTAGCCTCTTGTTTTCGTATCCAAAACAATGGTCACTGGACCATCATTGACCAAACGAACCTGCATGTCAGCTCCGAATTCACCGGTCAGAACAGGGACGAATTGGGTGAGAGAATGGTTGAATTGCTCGTAAAGCTGCTTAGCTATATCTGGTTTAGCAGCTCCAGTGAAGGCTGGACGGTTGCCTTTTTTGGTGTCTGCAAAAAGAGTAAATTGCGAAATGGAGAGAATCTGACCTTTAACATCTTGGACAGAAAGGTTCATTTTCCCCATCTGATCTGAAAAAATACGCATATGGAGGATTTTTCGCACAGCATAGTCAAGATCCTCTTGTCTATCTTCAGGACCAATCCCCACCAGTAAAACCAATCCTTGATTAATCTCTGCCTTGTTTTGACCATTCACAGTGACTGAAGCCTCTGCGACACGCTGAATCACAATCTTCATTTTTCTTCCTTTTCCTTAAAAACCATCTGCTTCCTGCTATAGGCTAGCAAGTCCTTTAGCCATTTGTCCGTTTAACCGAATAGACCTCTGGCACTGACTTGACCTTGTCTACCACTGTTGTCAAACTTGATAAATTCGGGATGAAAAAACTAATATGGATATTGGCAAACTTCATGTCTTTAGTGGGTTGGGCATTAACACTTGAGATGGTGTAATTGGAATTGGTCAGAACCTTCATAACATCATTGAGAAGACCTGAGCGATTGAGGCCATAAATATCAATCTCCGCCAAGTACTCCTTCATCACGCCTTGCTCTTCCCACTCAACCTCAATCAGCCGCTGTTCGTAATTCTCCTGACTGCGGAGGTTCATACAGTCCGTACGGTGAATAGCTACCCCGCGTCCTTTAGTAATATAGCCCACAATGTCATCTCCAGGAAGAGGATTACAACATTTGGCGATCCGCATCATAAGCCCTGAGGCTCCCTGAATAATCACGCCCCCTTCATGCTTGACCTTGAGACTTTCTTTGTGGTCCTGCTTGACTTCGCCGCCTTTGACCAACTCATCTGCCGCAGCTTTTGCTTTTGCACGCTCAATCTCACGTCGCTCTTTTTCAGTCAAACGGTTGCAAATAGCTACTGCTGATATTTCCCCAAATCCAATCGCTGCATAGAGGGCTTCCTCTGTCTTGTAGCCCGTCTTTTGAAAGAGGGCTTCCATGTGTTTTCGATCCAAGTATTTATTAGGGACATAGCCTTGTTCTGCGAGAGTCGTCTGCAACATTTCCCGACCTTTGGCGATAGAGAGGGCCTTGTCTTGATTTTTGAAAAATTGACGGATTTTATTGCGTGCTTTATGCGTCTTAACCAGATTTATCCAATCACGGCTTGGGCCGAAGGAATTGCTGGAGGTAATAATTTCCACCTGATCCCCTGTTCGGAGTTTCGTTGTCAGGGGAACCATTCGGCCATTAACCTTGGCTCCCGTAGCCTTCTCTCCAACATTAGTGTGGATCTCGTAGGCAAAATCAATTGGCCCAGAATTTTTAGGTAATTCACGCACATCCCCATTAGGCGTGAATACGTAAATACGCTCAGCAAAAATATCCTCTTTGACGGAGTCTACAAAGCCTTTTGCATCATCGCTATCGGCTTGTAAATCCATCATATTAGCAATCCAGTTGATTCCTTGGGACCTTTCTTTGCTGCTAAGCTTGTTTGTCACTCCTTTTTTATACGCCCAATGGGCAGCAACCCCGTACTCCGCTACTTCATGCATCTCCTGCGTTCTGATTTGAAATTCGATAGGTCCCTTGGGCCCGTAGACAGTGGTATGGATGGATTGGTAGCCATTAGCCTTAGGACTTGCGATATAATCTTTGAACCGTCCTGGCATAGGACGCCAGAGTTCATGGATATAGCCCAACATGGCGTAGACATCGCTTGGGGTATCCATGATGCAACGAATGGCAATCAAATCATAGAGCTCGTCAAAACGTTTTTTCTTATCATGCATTTTACGATGGATAGAGTAGATATGTTTCGGTCTACCATAGACTTTTCCCTGTAAATGGTGTTCCTCCATACAGGTCTTGATTTTTTCAACCACTTCATCGACTAAGGCCTCTCGCTCGCGACGTTTCTCCTTCATCATGTGAGAGATTTTATAAAATTCCGTCTCATTGAGGTAACGAAAAGAAAGGTCTTCTAACTCCCATTTGACCGATGAAATCCCTAGACGGTGAGCAAGCGGTGCGTAAATTTCTAAAGTCTCACGTGAAATCCGCTCTTGCTTATCTTTACGGAGATGTTTGAGGGTACGCATATTATGCAATCGGTCAGATAGTTTCACCAAGATAACCCGAATATCTTCTGACATAGCCATGAGCATTTTACGATGGTTCTCTGCCAACTGCTCCTCATGACTCTTGTATTCAACCTTACCCAATTTGGTGACGCCATCCACAATATTGCAGACATCGGCTCCAAAGTCTGTCTCTAAATTCTCTAAAGTAATATCAGTGTCTTCCACAACATCATGCAAAAAACCACAGGCCACTGTCACAGCATCCAATTTCAGATTCGCTAAAATCCCGCCAACCTGAATAGGGTGGACAATGTAAGGTTCCCCAGACTTACGAAATTGCCCCCAGTGGCTTGCAATCGCATAATCCAGTGCCTTTTGCACAAAAGCAACATCTTCTTCATTCATGTACTGAGAGACCATTGCAATGACCTCTTCACCAGCCAGTTTCACTTCTTTCGGCATACCATTTCCCTCTTCAGTCTAATAGTACTATTTTACCACTTTTTTAGGAAAATAGCAGAGCAGATTTTTGATTCCCT
>DIXV01000116.1:0-2558 GCA_002436115.1 Streptococcus sp. UBA6071
TCTTCTTGTCCAGATCATCCGATGAGGTAAAGAGGGAGCGAAAGAAAGGACTACTGCCCAAAGAATCTTCTTTGATTTGACTTTTTCAGTGCTCTAAATAGGTACTGTATTAATAAAATAAAATAATTCCTTGACAAATCGGTTTCTTTCTGCTAGACTAACAACTGTAATTATTATTGAATTTGTATTTTTGTTTTATCATTTTTACCTTTTCTATTTTTACACAAATTATTTTAGAAAGGTAGTGAACAAATGGTAAAAGGTACAGTTAAATGGTTTAATCCAGACAAAGGTTTTGGCTTTATTTCAAGCGAAACTGGTTCTGATGTTTTTGCTCATGTTTCATCAATCCAAAAAAGTGGCTTTAAGACTTTGAACGAAGGCGAAAAAGTTACATTTGATATTGAAGAAGGCCAAAGAGGTCCTCAAGCAGTTAATATTACTTCAGCAGAATAGTAATAAAAATCCACTAGTAAGATAGTGACCATATACTCCCCTTATAGTGGACAGTGAAGAGTAAACATTCACTAACACGATGAGGGGAGTTTTCTTTTGTCTATTCTTATATCTAATTTAGTCAAGAGATGGTTTTCTTTGAGTAAAAAAAGAAAAGAGCTCCTCAAAGAATGAAAAAATGCTATCACCAAGTCATTTGTTTTACAATCACATCTCCATTTTTCTTGATTTCGTTTGATGATTCTATAATGGCAGCTTACTTTGAAATACATCTAAAAAGTCACAAATAATTTCTATTTAGTAATCAAGACCATTTTGTAATGATAAAACAATAGATTTTATTAGCAAAAAGAGGTCATTTTGAGAAAAACATGGAAAAATGGTCACTCGTTACAGAAAACTGACATTTCATGACAAACTCAGTAAAACGCTTTCTTTTTAGTGTATTTTAGTGTATACTGAAGATGAGCTAGTCGTTATTGCTCCTGTTAGCTTGCCAATGAAACTTGGCAAATGAGTTTCCCAGCCTGTTTAAATACGGAAAAACAAGTATAACTAATTTTGACAACAGAAACTTTGTAGTGCTTACTGACCAGAATTGATGGCGCTTGAGGGTAAAACTCCTCTTACAACTCCTGCTATATTGCAAGAGGAGCAATATTTGCAGGCGAGGTAGGGCTTGAAATCTTGTCAGTCGTCCGTAATTTTTATATAAAAGGAAGTGATTTTGATGAAATGGGTTAAAGAAAAAGTATTATTCTGTTAGTAACACTGTTTTTTTACGCATCACTTTGTCGCTATTACAGGTATTTAGAGATATTAAAAATAAATACCGATATAAATTTAATGGAAATGTCAAATAACTTGAGTTTTCTAATTCTTGTTTCCATTGCATATGCTGCCTCTAGTTTTTAGTTAGAGAAGACAAAATAATGAACACAAATTTTAAGAATATTATGCTTATCAGCTAGAGAGTTAATAGATAGTGATGGTAGGATTCAAATTTTTCTGACGGAAGTCGTTAAGGATGAAAGATATAAATATAAATTTGAGAACTGCATTGCCTAAATTGGCTACAGTTTTGTCCTTATTTGTAGTTGTCTTAAATAGCATTGTAGATATTTTTAAGCTCATTACTATTTCTGATTTTGTCTATTTTATATGATTTAAATGTCTATCAGACACCCAAATGGATTATTTCCTTTGGTATAACCCATATTGCATTATTTTTAATGTTATTTGTTTTCTTTTATAGAGAAGTGAGAGGAAAAACGCGAATCAACCTAACAGCGGAACACTATACGATGCTAGGCACATTATCGGTGGGGCATTAGGTCCATAATATAAATTCAAAAATAGATTGTTATTGTTAATTGAAGAGAGGAATATAATTATGAAAGATATAAACATAAATTTAGGGACTGCATTACCCAAGTTGGCTACAGTTCTCCCCTTATCTGTGGTTCTTTTTAATCTTATTATCAATGTTATTTCAAATAGACCATTTACTAATGATGAGATTTTCTGGAGTGTCGTTGGAGTCATCACTTCCTTGTATTTTGGTCTATTTTGTAAAAAAATAGAGTTTTAAAATAATTTCGTATCTTGACTCAAAAGTCATATCGCTCTTTTCCTAAAACATATGGAAAATCTAGAAAGGGAACTGAATATGAGTAATGAAACTTGTGAAAACAAAACTATAAACAAATCTGTAATGAAAATTATAAGAGGTTCCATAATCAAATCCATGATTGCAGTTTGCAGTATGGATTTGATTATGGAACATAACATAAATCTGACGTATCTTTTAAGCAATGTTGCTTTGCTCTACTTTATCAGTGATTAAAATGTCAACCAATACTTGAGGCACGTTTTTCACAAATAAAAAGGAAGCTACTCAAAGAAAAACAACTATAACTAGACAGAAACTCAAACCAAACAAGGGTCGTTAGAAATAAATTCTAACGACTTTTATGTTATTGAAAAAGTCTCGTAAAAAAGGGTGGGGTTAAATCTGCCACATAAAGGAAGGGGAGCCTAAGATGCCACAACTTCAGGTGCATGAGGCAAGGTCGAAGGACCAACGTGGGATTGACAGGTGG
>DIXV01000116.1:2777-4993 GCA_002436115.1 Streptococcus sp. UBA6071
TTAAGGTTGGTGTGTTTGAAGCTTAAAAAAGAAAGCAAAATCATGGCAGAATTTTTTTGTTTCTACTTAACAGTGCCTTATTTCACTAATCTTTAGAGATTTTGGTGTCACAAAAAAACAAACACCCTCAAGGGAATGTTTGTCTTTGATCTGAGCATCCGTTAGGGTGCTTTTTGATTGCATTCAGCTTCACTCTTCATTCATCTCAAATAGCTCGACTAAGATAAGCAGTTAAATGGCGTTCACGACATTGATGATGTTTTCCACAGTGAAACCGTAAGCCTCAATTATCTGCTGAGCTGGTGCAGATGCTCCGAATGTATCAATACCAATAACCGCACCATCTAGACCAACATATTTGTACCACGGCTGTGTCGCTGCCATCTCAATCGCTACACGTTTGCGAACGGCTAAAGGAAGAATCTCTTCCTTGTAGTGGTTATCCTGCTCGTCGAAAAGATCCGTTGATGGGACAGAAACCACTCGAATTTTACCACCATTGCTTGCTAATTCCTTGGCTGCTTCAACTGCCAGATTAACTTCAGAACCTGCTGCCAAAAGAATTGTGTCAAAATCACTGGTATTTTCGTAAACGACGTAGGCGCCCTTGGCCACCTTATCAAAGTCCGTTCCCTCCTCAACTGTCAAGTTTTGGCGACTTAAAACAAGAGCTGTTGGACGGTTTTTATTTGTCACAGCATGATACCAAGCCCCTTGTGTTTCACGCGCATCTGCCGGACGGAAAACGGTCAAGTTTGGAATAGCTCGTAAACCAGCTAAATGCTCAACCGGCTCATGAGTTGGACCATCTTCACCCACTGCGATAGAATCATGTGTAAAGACATAGGTAACTGGTAGACCTTGAAGAGCTGACAGGCGAAGAGCTCCTTTCAAGTAGTCTGAAAACACGAAGAAAGTACCACCATAAACGCGAAGGCCGCCATGAAGAGCCATACCATTCAACACTGTAGCCATCGCAAATTCACGCACACCAAACTGGATATTTCGGTTAAGAGGGTGATCGGCGTCTTGGAGACCATCTCCTTTGATATAAGTCATGTTGGAGTGGGCTAAATCAGCAGAGCCCCCAAGAAAAGTTGGTAAAACGTTAGCAATTGCATTAATCGCATCTTGTGATGAATTCCGAGTTGCTTGTGAAAACCCATTGTCATAGACAGGGAAGTCTGATGCTGTAATGCTAGCAGGGTCTTCACCAGCTATAATCGCTGCTACTTCTTTTCCTTCCGATGGATAAGCTAGCTTATAATCGTCAACAAGCTTTGTCCAGACATCATAAGCCTTTGTTCCACGGTCAGCCACATTAGCCCTAAAATCCGCATAAACAGTTTCAGGAACTTCAAATGGTGCATAATCCCAATTTAAATACTCTCGAGCTGCTGCTGTTTCTTCTGGTCCCAGTGGAGCACCGTGAACAGCGTTGGTGCCACCCTTATTAGGAGCCCCATAGCCAATAACAGTCTTCACCTCTATGAGAGATGGTTTCCCTGACTCTTTAGCTTCTCTAATCGCTCTACTGATCGCTTCAAGATCTGTTCCTTCTTCTACCAAGCTCGTATGCCAACCATAAGCTTCATAGCGTGTTCGGATATTTTCAGAGAAAGCTTCACTGGTCTCTCCATCCAAACAAATATCATTTGAATCGTAAAGCACAATAAGTTTATCAAGATTCTGTTTAGCTGCATAGGAAGAGGCTTCACTAGATACCCCTTCCATAAAGTCTCCATCTCCAGCTATGACATAGGTATAGTGATCAAAGATCGAAAAGTCTTCTTTATTGTACTTTGCTGCCAAAAAACGTTCAGCTTGCGCAAAACCGACTGCTGTTGAAATCCCCTGTCCCAGTGGTCCTGATGTTGCATCAACACCAGCAGTGTGACCAAATTCTGGGTGCCCAGGTGTTTTAGAGCCCCACTGACGGAAGTCTTTAATCGCATCAAGCGTTACATCCTCATAACCTGACAAATGTAAGAGGGCATAAAGAAGCATCGAACCATGTCCTGCCGAAAGAACAAACCGATCACGATTGATCCAGTTTGGAGCTTTGGGATTAACTCGGATATGTTGAGTATAGAGGCTATAGGCCATAGGAGCAGCCCCCATAACAACCCCTGGATGTCCAGATTTTGATTTCTCAATGGCATCTACGCCTAAGAAACGGATAGCATTAACGGATAGATTTGACATAAAGTCCCCTT
>DIXV01000116.1:5148-5331 GCA_002436115.1 Streptococcus sp. UBA6071
AAGTCCCCTTTTCTGATATCTAACGTATATAAACTAATAAAGCACGGTTAATAGGTATGATTATAGCGAAGCTCAGTAACCCCTTGCTAATCACGCCAGTATTATACCATAAATTAAACACTAAGGCAAACGCTGCCATCTCTGTAATATGCAGTCTTGTGACTTGATGCCTGAGGCTTTACC
>DIXV01000116.1:5602-7107 GCA_002436115.1 Streptococcus sp. UBA6071
TCCTCCTCTAATCACCTGACCTCTAAAAAGCAAAAAGACCTGATCCTGCATCTTACAGAACCAAATCTTCGCTTACATTAGTCAACCTAACTTTAACACAGGCCCAATCGTTTGAAAATGTCATCTACCCGTTTAGCATAGTAATCTGGAGTGAAAAGCTCGTCAATTTCTTCTTGGGTCAATTTGGCAGTAACCTTTTCATCGGCTTCAAGGAGCGGCTTGAAGTCCACCTGATTGTCCCAAGAATAAGCGGTTTTTGGCTGAACCAAATCATAGGCTTCTTCACGGGTCATGCCTTTTTCAATCAAAGCAAGCATGGCACGTTGGCTGTAAATCAAACCAAAGGTTGAACCCATATTCCGTTTCATGTTTTCTGGGAAAACCGTTAAATTTTTAACAATATTACCAAAACGATTCAGCATATAGTCAATCAAAATGGTTGTATCTGGTGTAATAATACGCTCGGCTGATGAGTGGGAAATATCCCTTTCATGCCAAAGGGCTACGTTCTCGTATGCCGTCACCATATGACCACGCACTACACGCGCTAGGCCCGTCATGTTTTCAGAGCCAATTGGATTACGTTTGTGGGGCATAGCAGAGCTGCCTTTTTGACCCTTAGCGAAAAATTCTTCCACTTCACGCTGTTCCGATTTTTGCAGACCACGGATTTCTGTCGCCATGCGCTCAATAGAGGTGGCAATGCTAGCGAGTGTTGCAAAATACTCGGCGTGTAAATCACGAGGCAAAACCTGTGTTGAAATTTCTTGAGCACGAATGCCTAATTTATCACAGACATATTGCTCAACAAATGGCGGAATGTTAGCGAAATTCCCAACAGCACCAGAAATCTTACCCGCTTCAACACCATTTGCTGCGCGTTCAAAACGTTCAATGTTCCGCTTCATTTCGCTGTACCAAGTAGCCAATTTGAGACCGAAAGTTGTTGGCTCTGCATGAACCCCATGCGTACGTCCCATCATGATGGTGTACTTGTGTTCCCGTGCCTTATCGGCGATAATATTGGTGAAATTGTCAAGGTCGCGACGGATGATATCGTTGGCCTGCTTGTAGAGGTAGCCGTAGGCCGTGTCCACCACATCGGTTGAGGTTAGTCCGTAGTGGACCCATTTACGTTCTTCACCAAGCGTTTCCGATACTGCACGAGTAAAGGCCACCACATCGTGGCGAGTTTCTTGCTCAATTTCAAGAATGCGGTCAATATCAAAGTCCGCCTTTTCACGGATTTTGGCTACATCTTCCTTGGGAATCTCACCCAATTCAGCCCAAGCCTCATCCGCCAGAATCTCTACTTCCAACCAAGCCTTGTACTTGTTTTCTTCACTCCAAATGGCCGCCATCTCAGGGCGGGAATAACGTTCGATCATGTTTATGATACAGAGGGCGTTAAGAAAGCGAGAGAAAAATAGGAGACCGATGCTGTGTGCCTGCACACAAGGAAGTCAATCTTTTTCCGACACTTTTAGCCCGAGTTCAAATACTCA
>DIXV01000116.1:7336-8171 GCA_002436115.1 Streptococcus sp. UBA6071
TAGGAGTTTGGGTATCTCGTATTCAGTTATATGAATACGGCATCCCTTTGTTCCTTTCTATTTTTCTTTTATTTTACAGGAGTCGAGGCACTTTTGACCCTATTTCAAATAATCGAACTTGCCTCTTTTCTTTCCTAGCTATTATGACTAAAAATAGTTCACTTTCAATAACTTAAAGACATCTTAATCATTTTTATATTACTTTTTTCAAACCTAAAATTTTAGCCAATACAACTTTAACATTTCAGTCTTTACTTAATTCTAAGATTGTTATATTATCAATTGTTTCTGCTTTATTAAAAATATCCAGTACATCACCTTCAAATGTATAATAAGGCTTTGCTAAATCTAAAGCATAAATTTTAAATTTATCAAAAACATCACTATGTTCAAATATAAATCTTATATTCTCACCATAATAATCATAAGTTGCTCCAAATTTGTCTTTAAAAGTTAGACAAATCCCCTCTATATTAAGACTATCGTTTTTATCAAAATTGGTATCTTTTTTATACAAAGCAGTTTCAGTAGCGTTACTCGAGTAATTCGATGTTCTACCCCAATTGATTGTTATATTACCTTCTAGTTCAGTCTGTTCAATTCCTAAATTCAACAGGAATGTTCTTAACCAAAGTATTGGTGCATCTTCTATATGATAAAACAACTCCGAATGCAACTGTTCTTGATTTTCAATTCTCTCTAGAATTTCTTCTGCATGATAATCCCGACATGCTGAAAAATATTTTTTTATTTGTCCATAAAGTTTATTTCTTGAGACGGGATATCTCCCAAGAACTACATCCAATCTTTGGTATAAAGATTGGAATTCAGTTCA
>DIXV01000116.1:8326-8739 GCA_002436115.1 Streptococcus sp. UBA6071
TGGAATTCAGTTTCAGCAAGAAATGAAAGTACTGGACCATCTTTATATTGAGTTTCATAAATAAATTTTTTACGACAAATTTCAAGTATTTTATATCGCGTAGCTAAATTTTTTAGATAAGGAGAAACATTAAAACTAATCTCTTTGTGGTAATTCAGTTCATATTCTTTCTTTGACTCTTCCAAACTAAAATAAATCGCAAAATAAATATCCTCACTAGCTTGATTTAAGATTTTGTCCAATTCTTTACTGGATAGTAAGGTGCTAGGATAGCCTTCGCTTAAGTTATCTTTAATTTCAGAAAGTTTTTCATAAATATTTAATTTAATCCTCTTTAATTCAGACAACACAGTTTCGATTTTAAGACGATCTTTCGTATTATAATTCAACATCTTACGAACTAGATAATCTAG
>DIXV01000116.1:8996-10508 GCA_002436115.1 Streptococcus sp. UBA6071
TTGTAAAACACTCGTTAATAATCAAACCAAAAGCATAAATATCTGCTGCCTGAGTGACCTTTTTTGCATCTCCCCTAATTTTTTGTTCCGGTGCTAAATAGTTTCTGTTATTTAATTGATCATTGGTTTTAGTCAAAGTGGAATCTTTAAAATGAGCAATTCCAAAATCAGTGAGTACTAATTTCCCGTCATCCTCAATCAATACATTCTCAGGTTTTAAATCTCTATGAATTATTCCTTGACTGTGGATATACTTCAAAGCCTCACCTAATTCAATTAACATAGTAATAATATCTTTATAGTCTTTTAATTGAGGAATTAATTTTTTTAAATCATTATGGTAAAAAGGCATTATGCTATAAGGCACGTCTTTTTCATCAATTTTTAGGAAGCCGTAAATAGGTTTTATAATGTTAGGGTGATCTAACTTTTGAACATTCTCAATTTCTTGTTTATACCTTTTAGTTCTATTGGCATGCTGCTTCTTAATTACCTTAATAGCATAGATATTTTTCTCAACATCTAACGCTTTGTAAACAATCCCTTCTCCACCTTCAGAAATTTGCTTATCAATTTTATACCCAAGTCCTACAAATTTGTTATTTAATTCTTCTTTTTTAACCATTAATAATCCTTCCCTTCCTCAAACTCCACCTCAACATCTCCCCCCAACACCGTCACATGTCCCATCTTGCGATTGTGCTTGGCTTCTAGTTTACCATAAAGGTGGAGGTGGGCGCTAGGATTTTCTTGAACAAAGCGGTGCGCCGCTGTCATATGCTGACCCAGAACATTAAGCATGACCGCTGGTGACAGCAACTGAATGTTCGGAAGTTTTTCTCCCAAAACACCTCGAATATGAGTGTCAAATTGAGAGAAATCACAAGCTTCAATCGAATAATGTCCAGAATTGTGAGGACGGGGTGCAATTTCGTTAACTAGAATATCCTGACCCGCTACAAACATTTCCACGCAGAGAGTTCCCGATAGCTGTAGCTGTTTGGCAATCTGAATAGCCATTGCTTGAGCCTTCTGCGCAAGAGCCTCAGAAATCCGAGCCGGTACAATTGTTTTAGACAGAATATTGTTGCGGTGGATATTTTCCTGAACAGGAAAAACTGTCGTATCATGCCCGTTTCCAGATACTAGAACTGAAATTTCCATATCAAAATTGACAAACTCTTCCAAGACACATTCAGCAGAATTAGCCAAGGTCTTTGCGCCTTCCAAGTCTGCTTCTGACTGAATGACTTGCTGACCGTGACCATCATAGCCACCTGTTGCAGTTTTGAGGACATACTTTCTAGACAAGTCTAACTTTTCCAAATCTAAACTGGATGTCACAACTTTATACGGTGCCACTGAC
This sequence comes from Streptococcus sp. UBA6071, assembly GCA_002436115.1. Taxonomy (GTDB): domain Bacteria; phylum Bacillota; class Bacilli; order Lactobacillales; family Streptococcaceae; genus Streptococcus. The sequence goes on from DIXV01000116.1 coordinate 10,363, forward strand.
ACCTCAGCCCTATTGGTCAAAAAATCTTTTTCAAAGATACGGTTTTGAGAAAGCCGTAACAAGTCGGTTCCTTGAGGCAGCTGACCTGATCTAATAACCGCATCAAGACTGTCTGCTTCTTTTTAATTTTAAATAAGGGACCACAA
>DIXV01000134.1 GCA_002436115.1 Streptococcus sp. UBA6071
ATACTCTTCTAAGCAAGATTACCATACACTGTTGTTTTAGATTATCTTAGCTTTTTTATCCTCTTACCAACATTTTAAGACTTTTTTGACTTCTTGTCAACATAAAAAAGTATTATTTGTCATTTTTCTGTAATCTTTCTGTCACATTTCGTTTTTTTATAACCCTCTAAAGATGCTATCCAAAAGGGATACAATAACTTGATATAAAAACAGAAGAATGTCAAAAAAGATTTCAATTGTGTTACAAACATTGAAATATAATTTTTTTGGTTTATTTAATACTACTCCATCACTATATATTAAAAAGTAAACGAATTTAGTCAATGGACGTTTAAGAGCTAGGGGCTACCATTTAGGATTTGAGTCGCATGTTTTCAGTTTATCTGATATACTTCAGTTATAAAACGGAAAGGAAACACACTATGTTACATTTTCGAAACCTTTTTACACTTTCTGATAATCAGTTTAGTCGTCTCGAAAAACTGAGAGCTGAATCAACATATAAAATTCCAACCCTAGCATTATTACTTCTTACAATTGGCTATGTTTTCGTTGATCATAACCCAACCATCACCATCCTATTAGGGACAATAGCCCTTATATTAATTTTTATATCGCTTAGTACCCTACTCTATTTTTTCTTGTATTTCCTATACAGTACACGGAAAATCAAGAAAAGAAAACACACGAAAAAGTAAGGCATTGGACTCCCTTAACAGGATGTTCCCGAAAGACTGATGAGAAAGCTAGTTTCCTGAATTGTACGGTTGACTAGCCTTTTCAATTCTCTTGAATCCTATTTTCATGAGAAAGTATCCTGTCAATTTCTGACCATACAAGCATTATCTGCTGAGATAAGTGGTACTATCTGCGCAGTTTACCATTGCCTTTTAGCGTCAAAATTGATCCCTAAAAATCCTGACATAGGGATTTTTAGAACAATGACAAATTTATCTCTAAGATCTTTTCACGCTGATTCTACTGCTTTTGTAGGCTTTTTGGCAAGGTCGGTATCATCCTCTTTACCATAGATTATAATGGATTATTTTTTCAAGAGGCTTTACATTACTAATACTATTATGCTATAATATATTCTGTTAACATAATATAAAAACCGTGAATTTGAAAACGAAAGGAATTCAAAAAAATTATGTCCATTATTTCTATCAGCCTTCTGGCACTTGTTGTCTTAGTCATTGGCGTTGTTATCTATAAAGCATTTTACCGAATTGCTAAACCCGATGAGATGTTTGTTGTTAACCGTAACGGCAAAGAACCCATTACTTTCTCTGGTCAAGGGCGCTTTATTAACCCTATCACACAGACGATTGATACTATTACACTTCGACCAATCAAAGTGGATATTCAAATTGCACCTGAGACAGCCGTTCCAACGCTTGATAAAATCAATTTACAAGTAGACGCACAAGCCGTTGTTCAGATTGATGATACACCTGAATCTATCGCACTTGCACGCAAGAACTTCTTAAATATTGCACCTGAAAATATCGGGGTGTTTATTCTTGAAACCCTTGAAGGGTCAACACGGGAAATTATCGGATCAATGAATTTAACCGATATTATGGAAGACCGTGAAGGCTTTGCGACCAAAGTATCTGAAACAGTTGCAGATGATATGCACGCACTCGGACTAAAATTAGCATCTTATAAACTCCAAAACTTTACAGATACTGGAGATGTTATCAAAAATTTAGGGATTGATAATACTGCTCAGATCCGCAAAAAAGCTCAAATTGCACAGGCTCAAGCCGATAAAGAAGTCGAAGTTGAACGTGCGAAAAACCGACAAGAAGCCAATGATGCAAGTGCAAAAGCTGACTTGAAAATTGCAGAGCAAAACAATGAAGTTGCCCTACGTAAGGCAGAACTTCTTGCAGCCGAAAATGAAGCAAATGCAAAGGCTGAAGCTGCTTATGAGATTGAAAAAGAAAAGCAACGGAAATCTGTTGAAACATCCAAAGCACAGGCCGACCAAGAGCGTGAAACCCTCAATATCGAAGTTGAAAAAGCACGCCTTGAAGGGGAACGTGGAAATGAAGCCTATATTCGCTTCGTAGAACAGCAACGTGAAGCGGCTGGTATTCGTGAAATTGCACAAGCTAAAGCAGATGCGCTACGCTTAGAAGGTCAGGCGGAAGCGGATAAAGAACGTGCTATCGGTGATGCGAAAGCTTCTGCCATCCTTGCAGAAGCGGAAGCTCTGAAACAATACGAAGGGGCTGCCATTACAAAACTAGCATTTGACGCAATGGTTGCGATGTCTACCAACGTTGCAAAACCTCTTGAAAAAATTGATAGCATTACAATCTATGGTGGAGATGGTCAAACCAAACTTGTCGAAGATACGACAAAAACATTAGATCAACTCCAAAAAGGTCTTGGCGATTCCCTTGGTATTGATTTAAAATCAGTTATTTCAGGATTTGTAGGAACTAGTCTTGGTGTTAAAAATGCAATGACAGACCAGTCAGATAACACTAACCC
>DIXV01000130.1:0-500 GCA_002436115.1 Streptococcus sp. UBA6071
CAGTGAGGACACCACCGTTGAAAGCGAAGCAACCGATACACCGTCTCAAACAGATACCTTAGACCAAAAAACGCCAACTTCAGCCCAATCAACTACTGATTCAGCTGAAACTCGCACCATAAGTCAAGACCCTCAAAAAAATACCGCTAGTAGCGGTCAAGCAGTCTTATCAGACTCTCTCCTGCAGTCTGTCCCTTCTTTAACGAAAATAAACGGAGAGTATTTTTATGTTGGAGAAGACGGGAATGTCAAAAAGAATTTTAGTCTACAAGTAGAAAACCAACTTCTTTATTTTAATAAAGAAACAGGGGCTCTATCTGACACAAGTCGGTATGCATTTACCGAGGGCTTAGACTCACTTGTGACGGAGTATACAGAGCACAATCAAATCCTTAGCACAGAACTAGCAAACATGGAAACGGTTGACTCCTACTTACTAGCTGATAGCTGGTATCGCCCAAAAGACATCCTTACAAACGGAACCGATTGGACAGCCTCCA
>DIXV01000130.1:656-1496 GCA_002436115.1 Streptococcus sp. UBA6071
GCCTCCACAGAAGCCGACCTTCGCCCTTTACTAATGACTTGGTGGCCAGATAAACAAACACAAATCAACTATCTAAACTTCATGACAACTGAAGGACTAGGAACTGGGGTAGTTTATACCAGCAACTCCACTCAGGCTGCCCTGAATTTAGCTGCCCAAGAAGTCCAACGAAAAATCGAAACCAAGATTGCTCAAAAAAAGGGAACTGACTGGCTTAGGGCAACGATTCGTCAATTTGTCAAAACCCAACCAAATTGGAATATCTCTTCTGAATCAGAAACCACTGGAACAGATAAGGACCACCTTCAAGGAGGGGCTCTCCTTTATAGTAACAGCACATTAACACCACATGCCAACTCTGATTACCGCTTGCTCAATCGCACACCGACTAGCCAAACAGGTGAACCAGCATATTTTACGGATCTGTCAATTGGGGGCTATGAATTTCTGCTAGCTAACGATATCGACAATTCCAACCCTGTTGTTCAAGCAGAGCAGCTCAACTGGCTTCATTACCTCATGAATTATGGTTCTATCGTTGCCAATGACCCAACAGCTAATTTTGATGGGGTTCGTATCGATGCCGTAGATAACGTTACTGCTGATCTGCTTCAAATTGCATCTGACTATTTCAAATCTCACTATGGGGTTGAAAACAGCGAGGCCGATGCGATTGCACACTTGTCTATCTTAGAAGCTTGGTCAGACAACGACCCTTACTATAATCGGGATAACAACGGAGCTCAATTACCAATTGACAACCTCCTTCGCCTGTCCTTACTTTATGCGTTCATGCGTCCCCTAAATGAACGTAGTGGGCTAGAACCAGCGATTACCAAC
>DIXV01000130.1:1687-5037 GCA_002436115.1 Streptococcus sp. UBA6071
GGGCTAGAACCAGCGATTACCAACAGTCTCAACAATCGCTCTTCTGATCAAAAAAATAACGAACGCATGGCAAACTATGTCTTCGTCCGAGCTCATGATAGCGAAGTCCAGACTGTTATTGCTAAAATTATTCGTGAAAACATCAACCCCAACACAGATGGCCTCACCTTTACCTTAGAAGAACTGGAAAAAGCTTTCCTGATTTATAATGCTGATATGCGTACAGCGGATAAGAAATACACTCAGTTCAATATTCCATCTGCTTATGCCTTGATGCTCTCTAACAAAGATGCCATTACACGTGTTTACTATGGTGATTTGTATACAGATGACGGCCAATATATGGCAACCAAATCTCCATATTATGACGCTTTGGATACCCTTATGCGTGCACGCTATCGTTATGTCTCAGGTGGTCAAGATATGGCTGTTACTTATGTCGGTTCAAGCGACAATCCCGATTTTTCTTACAACGGTGTCTTAACCTCTGTCCGTTATGGTACAGGTGCAGAGACCGCAACAGATCTCGGCACGTCAGAAACACGAACACAAGGAATGGCGGTTATAACCAGCAACAATCCAGACCTTCAATTGGGGGAAACGGACAAGGTGACGGTCTCCATGGGGGCAGCTCATACACACCAAGCTTATCGTCCTCTACTTCTAACAACACAAGAGGGATTAGCAACTTATCTGACAGATGCTGATGTTCCAAGTCATCTTATTCGCTATACAGATGCCAACGGCAATCTAAGCTTTGATGCTAATGATATCGCAGGCTATAGCAATGTTCAAGTGTCTGGTTACCTCGCTGTTTGGGTGCCCTTAGGTGCTCCTGCGGATCAAGATGTCCGCGTCGCACCAAGTACCGAAGCTAATACAAGTGGTAAAGTGTATCAATCCTCTGCAGCATTGGATTCTCAATTGATGTATGAAGGCTTTTCAAATTTCCAAGACTTTGTTCAAACCGATAGCCAATACACCAATAAAGTCATTGCTCAAAATGTTGACTTATTCAAGGCTTGGGGGGTGACCTCTTTTGAAATGGCTCCTCAATATGTCGCATCCGAGGACGGCTCTTTCCTTGATGCCATCATCCTTAATGGGTATGCCTTTGAGGATCGCTATGACTTAGCCATGAGCAAGAATAATAAATATGGGTCAAATGACGATATGCTCAATGCGTTACGTGCTCTTCATAGTGTTGACATCCAAGTCATCGCTGACTGGGTTCCAGACCAGATTTATAACCTCCCTGGAAAAGAGATTGTTACAGCGACACGTGTCAATAATTACGGTACTTACCGTGAAGGTGCTGAGATTTATAATCTTCTCTACGCCGCTCAAACAAGGACATCTGGTGATGACTATCAAGCACAATATGGTGGGGCATTCTTAGATGAGTTGCAGGAAAAATATCCCGAACTATTTGAGCGTGTACAAATTTCCAATGGTCAAAAAATGACTACCGATATAAAGATCAAAGAGTGGAAGGCTGAATACTTTAACGGCACTAACATCCTTGGCCGGGGCGCCTACTATGTCCTCAAAGATCGGGCTAGTGACACCTATTTCACCATGAGTAGCGACAATACCTACCTTCCAAAACAGTTAACAAATCAAGAGGCTAAAACTGGTTTTCTAAATGATGGTGAAGGTATCATTTTCTACTCCAGTAGCGGCTACCAAGCCATAAGTGCATTTATTGAAGACGTTAAAGGAAACTGGTACTACTTTGATAAGACTGGTCATATGGTTTACGGTCAACAGGAAATCAATGGTAGCATCTACTACTTCCTTCAAAACGGTGTTCAACTGCGTGATACATTTTTAGAAAATAAGGATGGTAGCATCAATTACTTCGATGCCTTAGGCAAACGCTATAGCGGTGATTACTACGCCTTTGATACGGTTAATGGAGAAACAAAATGGCGCTATTTCGACAAAAACGGGGTCATGGCTATAGGCCTTCAGCCTATCAACAGTGGGCAATACTTTGACCACGAAGGTTTCCAAATCAAGGGAGATTGGGTTAATATCACTGGTATCGGCTGGCGCTATTTCGAACATAACACAGGCAATATGGCCATTAACCGCTTCGCTAATGACGATGACGGAAATTGGTACTATCTTGGTCAGCAAGGAGAACGCTTGATTGGCTTGCAAGAAGTTGATGGGGAGCGCTATTACTTTGATAGTGATGGCAAACAGATTAAAGGAAGTTGGGTGACAACTAGTGATGGGAAAACCTATCACTTTGAGCACAATTCGGGTATCCTAACAGTCAATCGCTTTGCTAACGATGACGATGGAAATTGGTATTACCTTGGTGCAGATGGTCTTCCAGTCACTGGTCAGCATGTCATCGCTAATCAGACCCTTTATTTCCTTTCAAATGGCAAACAAGTCAAGGGAGATATCGTTATTAGCAATCATCAGACTAAGGACATCACGTACTACGATGCTGATTCAGGAAATCAAGTCTTCAACCGCTTTGCCATGACCCAAGATGGGACTTGGTATTACATCGGACAGAATGGCTATGCCTTAAAAGGCAGCCAAACCATTAATGGTCAAAAGCTTTTCTTTGCTGCAGACGGCAAGCAAATTAAAGGAGATGTTGCAACTGATGAAAACGGAGTTCTTCGCTACTACGACAAAGATAGTGGTAGCATGGTTTACAACCGTATTGTCACACTAGCCAATGGTAGAAGAATAGCTATTAATCGTCAAGGTGTCGCTAGATACCTCTCCTAGTCTGGATTCACAACAGTTCTTCCCAATTGACACTGTTTATAGATAAGGGAACTTGAGTAAAGGCAAGCCGTTCATCAAAACAAGCTTTCTCAAGAAAAGGAGACAAACGCTGATCCTTTCCTAACCCTTCCTCGCCCATTAAGGTGACCAAAACTCCGACTTTTCCACGGGGTTGCGGTCTCTTTTTTAATTTTTTCTTAATCTTATTTTAACCTTATCTTAATATTTTTTAAGATTATTTTAAGATTTAAGGTTTATTTAAGAAAGAAAAACTACCATATAGTATATAATATAATTTTCAAGGAGGTTCCCATGGAACACAAACAGCGTTTTACACTAAAAAAGGTTAAGAAAAAATGGGTGACTGTTATGCTTGTTAGCACGGCCACTCTACTTTTAGCAACACCTATAACTGTTCGGGCAAACACTCAAACTGAGGCAGCATCAGACCCTGAATCACTGGCAGTACTTCCCTCAACATTATATACGGATTTAGAAGATCAACCATTCCCTGAAGAAATGGAAGCGCATTTATCTTCTTCAGGAAGCAATACAGGTACGCAGACAGCACCTACTGAAACAGCACCTACTGA
>DIXV01000007.1:0-4264 GCA_002436115.1 Streptococcus sp. UBA6071
CCGCCACCTTCGACAGCCGCAAGCAATTCCGCGTCCAATAGTTCAAATTGTGAGATATTTTGTGTATTCATGATGAATACCTCCTTTGTATATTTTTTGTTTTTGTCGTGTTGCAACCTTGATAAGTTTAGTATAGCACTTAATTCAGATGCTTTTTGTCAAAATCTTGAACTGTCGTTCTTTCATCCTGAACTGTTATTTTCAACCATTCAAGATTCTTTTTCGACCGTTAAGGAAGTCGGGAGTTCTAACAAATGCTGGATTGAATAAGTATCTGAAAAACTGAGATAGAGTTTCAAAAAAGTATAATAAAAGCTCAGTAGAAATCTTATTCTACTGAGCTTTTATTATACCCCCTACAGGGCTCGAACCTGTGACCCATAGATTAAGAGTCTACTGCTCTACCAACTGAGCTAAGGAGGCAAAAAAACGCTGTATTGGTGCCGGAGACTCATGATTTGTATTGAACCCGCACGAATTAGCAGGTGGGTGACTCGCTCTGACTTAAGCTGCTTCCGTGTGAAACGGCTTGCATGCTGTCAGATGTCTTCTGTCTCCCATATAAATACAAAGATTTGTTCGGTCAACACTGATGTATGAATTCGTACACCACAGCATGTTTATATTTATATAGTACCATATTTTTTCAAAATTTCAAGTTTAAACTGAAAAAACAAAGTGAAGAACTGGTCAGCTGAGTATTATTTCGTCGTTTTTAGCTGATCAATTCGCCTCTTATTAGCAGCCAAAGCACGTTCATACTTCCCTGTATCATTGGGGGAAAAGTAGGAGGCTGCTTTAAGCTTATCTGGTAAATAGTCTTGGTTCACCCATTTTTCAGGGTAGGCATGAGGATACTTGTAGTCCTTGGCGTTGCCTAATTCTTTGCTGCCGGAGTAGTGCCCATCTCTTAGGTGTCGAGGGATGGAGAGATGGCCAGAGTTTCTTAAGTCCGCTAAAGCAGCGTCCATAGCCATGTAGGCTGAGTTTGATTTTGGTGAAAGAGCCAAGTCAATAACAACATTAGCAATAAGGATTCGGGCTTCAGGAAAACCGATTTTCTGAGCGGCATCAAGAGCAGTGACCGTGTGTAATTGAGCCTCAGGATTGGCTAAACCAATATCTTCATAAGCGATAACGATTAAACGCCTAGATAGACTCGGCAGATCTCCAGCCTCAATCAGACGAGCAGCATAGTGGAGGCTAGCATCAACATCGCTTCCCCGAATGGCTTTTTGGAGAGCAGAGAGAACATCGTAATGCCCATCACCGTCTTTGTCCATGGTAATGTAGGAGCGCTGGAGACTATTTTTCAGGTCGTCAAGGGTCACTTGTCGGCTGCCTGCTTTATCTGAGGAGGAGAGAGCAGCCAATTCTAAAGAGTTGTAGGCAGACCGGAGGTCGCCGTTTGTGGCCGTTACTAGAAAATCAAGGGCTTCTTCATCTAGCTGAATAGGAAAGTCGAAAGCTTGTCGCTCACCTGTCACTGCTAAAGTGATGGCTTTTTTAAGATCAGCATTAGAGAGAGGTTTCAGCTCAAAAATCTGGACGCGGCTACGAATGGCGGGCGTTACGGAGAAAAAGGGATTTTCCGTTGTTGCCCCAATTAAAGTAACAATCCCATTTTCCAATAAAGGCAGAAGAAAATCCTGTTTTGTCTTATCCAGCCGATGGATTTCGTCTAGTAATAGTATCAACCCGCCTGAAAATTTGGCCTCCTCAGCAATTTCCTGTAGACGCTTTTTAGTGTCCATGGTAGCATTAAAGGAGCGAAAGGCATATTGGGTAGTCCCAGCAATAGCAGAAGCGATAGATGTTTTGCCGATACCAGGTGGTCCATAAAGGATCATGGATGTCAGACGTTTTGTTTCTACCATCCGTCGAATGATTTTCCCTGAGCCGACTAAATGCTCTTGACCGATAATCTGGTCTATACTTTTGGGGCGCATACGAGAGGCAAGATTATCTAGCATAGTTTCCTCCTAAAAGAGAGTTTTGGAAAAGGAGTTTCCTGTTACTATCTTAGCACAAAAGATTGGAAAAAGGACTTTTCTCTTTTGTTTACGGGGTTATTTTTTCTTTTTTGGCAAAAAATTGGAGAAGCGTTGACATCTTGTTTCCGATTTGATGGAATTTTCAAAAAACTTACCAAAAAATGTTAAATTTTGCAAGTCTTTAGATGTTTAATCTTGAGATTTTATGATACTATATAAGGTGAGATAGTTATAAGAAAGAGAAGGGAGAGGCTAAAATGACACATGTTAATACAGATGACAAACACCAGGAGATTAATTCTTTAGAGCAGGTCTCTAAGGCTAATCAAGTGACGGATACCACAGAGTCTACAGGGTCATTGAATGAGATTTCCATCATTAAGTTTAAAATGAACAAATTTAAGTTGGCTGTTATGTTAGCGGCCAAACTAACGAGAAATTATACCGATGGGTACTTGGATGCCCAGCGAGAGGTTATGTTAACGGGTCTAGGTCTTTATGGTCGCTTATATGATATTGGTTACGTTGATAGAGAGCGCTACGCTAAAGACGTCTTAGATTTGGTTAATACCTACGAGAGGCATCTTAAGGAAGCACCTATTATCGCTTCTATTCGACAAATCCGTTCAATGGGGAAAGCACCAGGGGTTGATTTGCATTTGACCGAGGAAGAGCGAAACCGTTACATTGGCAAGTTTTCAGTCGCCGATACGATGAATAAAGTTATTTTAGAAGCCCAAGATGAGGTGGGGTATCCTAGACCTGCTGGACGAAAGTTAGCAAGTCCCGCTGACCCCAATAGGGTACCTGTCAAAGCTGTTCGAGCAAAACCCATAGTTGATTCAGTTATTCCATCGCCACCAAAAGAAAGGCCAGAACCTCGTCCAAATAGACTGGCAAGCCAGCGTGCTAGAAAAACGGTCTTGGATAAGATCTCCGGTTGGTTGCAATAAGGCGTGTTTGGTAGAGAGGAAAGAGATGGCAAACAGTAGTTTTTTAGAGAAATTGATGGAGGTTTTAGATAAGAACTTTCGTTATGATTATGAATTGAATTGGGACAAACGCCAGCACACAATTGAACTCAGCTTTTTACTAGAAGCTCATAATCCTAAAGGGGTTGAGACGATTGATGCTAATGGTCAAACCACGACAGAGGATATCTTCTTTGAAGAAGCCCTTTTGTTTTACCATCCCACAAAAAGTCATTTCCATCCAGAAGACTATTTAGTTGCTCTTCCTTATCTCCCTAAAAAAGGCTTTTCACAGGAATTTTTGACGTATCTGGTTGACTTTCTCAACCAAACAGCAGATCAAGGATTGGATGACTTGCTGGATTTTTTGGAAGATGATCAGGCACAAGAGTTTGTCATTAACTGGGATGCGCAGCTTTTCGAAGCAGGGAAATCGGCATTGGTAGAAGGGGAGTTTTTTCCTTATCCCAGATATTAAAAATAGCTTGGAGGACGTATGGAGAAGTGGCAAGAAATTAGCGTTGTCATAAATCGTGAAGCAGAAGAACTACTCTCAAATCGCCTAATTGAGCTAGGAAGTCAAGGCGTCGCTATTGAAGACAGTGCGGACTATCTCAATCAGAAGGAGAGTTTTGGGGAACTATTTCCAGAAGTTGAACAGAGTGAAAGGATCAAAATCACTGCCTACTACTCTGAAAGGGTAGATCTTGACGCTATCCGTAGGGACATTGAAAAAAGTCTAACGGATTTGGAGTTGGCCGTTGATGGTGTTGAACTGACAAGTCAGGAATTGGCTGAAGAGGATTGGTCCGAAAACTGGAAAAAATACTATGAACCTACTCGGGTTACCCATGATTTGACGATTGTCCCTTCCTGGACAGACTATGAGGCAAGTGCAGGGGAGAAAATCATTCGGTTAGATCCTGGAATGGCTTTTGGAACAGGGACTCATCCAACGACCAAGATGAGCCTTTTTGCTCTTGAGCAGGTTATGCGAGGTGGAGAAACTGTCATTGATGTGGGAACAGGGAGCGGGATTCTTTCGATTGCTAGTTCTCTTTTAGGAGCTAAGGAAGTTTATGCTTACGATCTTGATGATGTGGCCATCCGTGTAGCTCAAAATAATATTGACCTCAATCCCAACATGAAGACAATTCAACTAGCGACAGGTGATTTGTTAAAAGGTGTGGAGACTCAAGCCCATGTGATTGTTGCCAATATTTTGGCAGATATTTTACTTCATCTTATTGAAGACGCCTATGCTTTAATCAAAGATGAAGGCTATCTTATTTTGTCAGG
>DIXV01000007.1:4530-9004 GCA_002436115.1 Streptococcus sp. UBA6071
GAAACCCATATGGTGCAAGGAGAGTGGAATGCTTGTATCTTTAAAAAGACGGATGATATTTCAGGAGTAATTGGGGGCTAATGCAACAGTATTTTATAAAGGGTCGTTTTCGTGAGACAACTGTCCAGATTGAGGATAAAGAAACAGCTAAGCATATGTTTTCGGTCATGCGTTTGGAGGACGGCGATCAGGTTATCTTGGTTTTTGACGATGCCATTAAACGCTTGTCAAAGGTGATAGATAAGGAGAATTATATCCTTGAAGTCCTTGAAGAATTGCCTGATCAGGTCGAGTTGCCTGTTCAGGTCACCATAGCAGTTGGTTTTCCCAAAGGAGACAAGTTGGATCTGATTGCCCAAAAAGCGACTGAATTAGGAGTTAGCTCTGTCTGGGCTTATCCTGCAGACTGGTCTGTGGTCAAGTGGGATGTCAAGAAGTTAATCAAAAAAGTAGAAAAGCTTGAACGGATTGTTCGAGGGGCATCTGAGCAGAGTAAGCGTAATCGTGTTCCAGATGTTCATCTCTTTTCCAAGATCGCTGATTTTCAGGCGGAATTGGGGAATTTTGATAAGATCTTTGTTGCCTATGAGGAAGCGGCTAAAAATGGAGAAAAGCAAATACTAGACCGAGAGTTAGCAACCCTAAAAGCAGGGCAAAGCATTCTCTTTATCTTTGGACCAGAAGGAGGCATCTCTCCAGAGGAAATGAAACAATTTAAGAGGTTCGGTGGCAAGGCTGTCGGTCTGGGTCCTCGTATTATGCGGGCTGAGACAGCTCCGCTTTATGCTTTGAGTGTTGTCAGTTTCACATTAGAATTAAGAGAATAAGCCCAACTATGTGAAAAATAGCTGTTTTGGGAGACAGGATTCATCTAGGTATTTAGATGAGGATGTGACCTGTTGAGAAACCTGTGCTCCGTCATCAAGCGAAGCCCCCGTACACGTTTTACTTATTTAACAGAGGTTGCGAGACATGCTTAAGGGTTGGCAGTTTTCTTTGCTGTTCTATTTTGTAGGAAGAAATTGATGATTAGAGGCAAGAATAGAAATCAATCGAAAAAGTGATAGGTCGCTCATCGGAATGAGTTAAAGGCTATATCAGACTTGTCTTTACAGACCTAAAAAAGAGCCACCAGGGCTCTTTTTTAGAGGGTTGTTAGTTGACTGCCGTCAAGAGGTAATCACCTGCCTTAACCTGTGTCTCTTGAGTAACAAGGACATCTTCAAAGTCGGCTGAATTAGTAATGATGACTGGAGTGATGGTTGGAAGTCCTGCCTTCTGGATAAGATCGATGTCAAATTCTACGAGCTTTTGACCAGCTTCAACCGTCTCACCTTCAAGAACAAAGATTTCAAAGCCATTTCCATCCAGAGATACAGTGTCCATACCGATGTGAATGAGGATTTCAGTCCCGTTTTCTGTTTTGAGGCCAATGGCATGTCCAGTTTGGAAGACGAGGCTGACGGTTGCTTTGGCTGGAGAAACAATCTCCCCTCGGCTAGGTTCAATAGCTATTCCTTTTCCCATAGCACCAGACGCAAAGACTTGGTCAGGGACATCTTCTAACTTAACAACCTTTCCTGCGACAGGACTTGAAAGGATTTCTTGTCTAATCGTTTTAAGTTCTGTAACAGCTTGTTCTACGACTTCAGTCCTTTTTTTTTATCTTCTGAACTAGCGTAGAGAGTTGGTACTGGAGCAAGGTACTGGATAACGAAGGCTAAAACAACTGCAACAACTGTCAGACCAATAGCGGCGAACATTCCAGCTGTATCCCCTGTTTCAGGATTAACCAATGATGGATACAGGAAGATTCCTAAGCCACCAACAGAGTAACCAATGATGTTAAAGAACATCGTTGCAGCACCGACTAAACCAGAAACAACACAGCTGATGATAAAGGGTGTCCGCATAGGGAGAGTTACCCCGTAGATAGCCGGTTCAGTTACGCCGAAGATTGAGGAGATGAAGGCAGGCATGGAAATCGTTTTAACCTTCTGTTCCTTGGTTTTTAACATGATAGCTAGGAGGACTCCTGCTTGGGTAAAGTTAGGGAGTAGGGCAGGGACTAGAATAGTAGACTTCCCTTCAGTAGCGATTCCCAAGATCGCAATTGGAACAAGCGCCCAGTGCATACCAAACATAACCAACACTTGCCACAGACTACCAAGGATAAGTCCATAAATAATAGGGTTGAAGTCCATAACAGTTTGGAAAATCGTACTCAAACCGTCTGAGATAAGATTGGCTACTGGTCCTACAACCAAGAAGGTTAGAGGGACCGTGACAATAATGGTCACAAAGGGAACAATAAAGAGTTTGACGACATCAGGTGTAATTTTACGGACACCTTTTTCAATGTGGGAGGCAACCCAGATGGCTAGAATCGCAGGCATCACTGTTGAGAGGTAACTTCCGCTAGCTGGTAGGGCAAATGGAATACCAAAAACAGTATTAAGACCAGCTTCTTTAAGTCCAGTAACAGATAGAGCAATATCTGGATAAACTAAGGCTGCAACAATAGCGAGGGCTGTAAATTCCCCCATCCTGAACTTACGTGCAGCTGTTAGGGCAATCATTAAAGGTAAGAATTGGAAGAAACCATCTCCAGCAGCATTTAAAATGACATAGATGGCACTGTTTTGAGCAGTTAGACCTAGGCCCGAACCTAAAATAGCAACAAGACCTTTTATGATACCGGCTGCGGCAAGAGCTCCCAAGAACGGCTGGAAGATACCTGATACCAAATCAACGAAGCGGTCAAACAAGTTCCCTTTGGGAGCATCATCTCCTTCATCAATATTCAGAGATCCTACACCGGGAACACCTTCTTCAAGAACGGCTGCATAAACATCAGGAACATGGTTCCCAATAACCACCTGATATTGGCCTCCTGCTTGAACAACAGTAACGACTCCCTCACGTTGTTTAAGGTAGTCGGTATCTGCTTTGCTTTCATCTTTTAAAGCGAAGCGTAAGCGTGTCACGCAGTGACGAACATTGCTGACATTTCCCTTGCCACCGACATGGGCGACAATATCTTTTGCCAATTCGGAATAATCTTTAGCCATATTGGCTCCTTTCTTTTACGGTTTACGAACCGTTTGTTTCAGGGAGAGTACAGGTTGATAAGCAAAGAGGAGGGTTAGCCACCCTTCGTTAGATTTCTAAAGCTTCTAGCCCCCACCTTTTTGGAGGTCTAGCCTTAGAAGACAGAGAAAAACCTAAACAAATACCAAATAGTTATCGCCAAAAACGGCCGATTCTATCTTGTATCTATTTAGGTTTTGCCTGATAACCAGTAACAATCCTTTGATTTGAGAACAGTATAACACAGGGATTTTGAAATTGCAAGCGCTTTTTTGAAAAAAGTAAAAAAAAGTAGAAAAGAAAGACTAGAGACTGTTTTCCAAACGCTGAATGTGAATGGTTAAATACACTTGCTCATCGGAGCTCATTTCAAAGTTGTGATTGTTGGCCACGTAGGCCTTGATTTTTCGACTACAGGAAAAAGCATGAGGGTAATTTTTTTCGACCTGTTCATAGAGAAAGGCATCATTTTCCCCCTGAACGAGACCGTTGACAACCCTTTGTGCAAAATATTGGACATGGGTCACAAAACGATTATAGGAGATGCTTTCTTCTTCTAGCTTCCGACCAAAATGAAGGCGGACAATCCCCAAAATATCAATGACAATCTGGGTAATTTTATGATTTTTTTCTAGGAAATGCCCTTCTTTTTGTGCATTGATAATGTGAAGAGCAATTGAAGCGGCTTCGTCCTTTCCGATCTGAACACCTAGCTTTTCCTCGATAAGCTCAAGCGCAATGAGTCCTAAGCCATAGGCTTCAGGATAGAATTTTCGGATCTCCCAAGCCAGTGGATTTTGAATAGCTAACCCTTCCTTACTACGCTCAATAGTATAATGTAAATGGTCTGCTAAGGAGATATAGAGGCTGATGTCAAAGCTCTGCTCAAGAGTGGTTTCTGCACGGTCAATGATAGAGAGAACTAGGTCAATTTCCTTGGGATCAAGTCCCACATAGACACGTGACAGCTCTGCAGCCTTATCCTTATCACTTCCTTGTAAATAAAAGGTCTTTTCAATTTTAGTGGCATCAATCTCTTGACCACTTCGTTTTTGGAAGCCCAGCCCTTTTCCCATAACGATAATTTCTTCGTTTTGCTGGCTTAGAACTTGAACCACGTTGTTGTTAAACACCTTAACAATCTGCATATTACGTTCCTCATTGTCTTTTTCTTATCTTTATCTTACCAGATAAATGTTACGCTGACAACAGATTTCTAAACCCTAGACTTATCCACAGCCTGTTCATAAAGCATGAAAACCAGTTGAAAAGTCTGGGAAAACAGGACGCTGATTGGCCTGTTTTCGGATAAAACTTATCCACAAGGTCCCCTATTTATCCACAAAAAGGGGACTAGGAAGGGAATCAAAAATCTGCTCTGCTA
>DIXV01000077.1:0-5749 GCA_002436115.1 Streptococcus sp. UBA6071
CAAATAGTTAATCTTTATAAGGAGGATAACATGTCACATTTTTCTGATAAGTTCATGGAAATCTCTGGTAAAATTGGGTCGCAAAGACATCTAGTTGCGATTAGAGATTCCTTCATTGCAATGATGCCAATCACAATGGCTGGCTCAATAGCTGTTCTCTTGAATGTCTTTTTACGGGACATTCCGACTAGTATTGGTTGGACTGATTTTGCGACAGCTATGCAACCGATCATTGCGATTAATGGGTATGTCTACTTTGGTACAATTGGTATCATGGCATTATTCTTTGCATTTATATTTGGATATAACCTGTCTGTCATGCATAAGGTTAATCCAGTAGCAGGTGGGATTATTTCTTTTGCATCATTTATCTCGACAATTCCACAAACCTTAACCATTGCAACACCGCTTGAGGATGTTAAGGTATCTGTTGTTTCAGCTCTGAAAGATCTGGGGCTAACCATTGCTAAAACAGATGGTATTGCAACTTTAGAAACGTCGCAATGGGGAGCAATTGATTTAAAGTATGCTGGTGCAACAGGCTTATTTACGGCCTTGATTATTGGGTTTTTATCAATGTTTGTCTATGCAAGTTTGACTAAACGCAATATTACCATTAAATTACCTGACTCTGTTCCTCCAGCCGTTAATAAGGCATTTGCAGCAATTATTCCAGGGACTGTAGCTATCTACGCATGTGCGGGGCTTGCTTTGCTTGTCTTTAGTCTAACAGGGTCAGCACTCAGTGATTTAGTTTCTTCATATATTCAAAGACCATTGATGGGACTATCTCAAGGTGTTGGTTCTGTTATTCTATTGACCTTCTTGGTGCAATTATTTTGGTTCTTTGGACTACATGGGCACAATGTTTTAGCCCCTGTAATGGATGGTATTTATGGAGTTGCCTTGAACGAAAATACTGCTGTTTACGAAGCAACGAAACAAATTTCTGAACTTCCGTGGGCTTGGACCCGTGGGTCCTTTGATGCTTATGCGCAAATGGGAGGATCAGGGGTCACTTTAGCCTTAATTATTGCTATCTTTATTTTTTCAAAACGTGAAGAACATAAGACGATTGCAAAATTGGCATCACCAATGGGTGTCTTCAACATCAATGAACCAATTATCTTTGGGATGCCAATTGTGCTTAATCCAACCTTTGCGATTCCCTGGTTAATTGTGCCACCAGTTTGTGTTACAATTGCTTATTTTGCAACAGTCGCAGGATTAATCCCACCGGTATTCTTGGCAGTCCCATGGATTACACCCCCAGGTCTGTATGCATATCTTGCAACGGGTGGAAGTATTATGGCAGCATTAGTATCGCTCTTTAATGTCTTTGTGGCCTTCCTCATTTGGACACCATTTGTATTATCTGCAAATAAGGTGAAAGCTGAGGATACCTGATGAAGCAAAAAAATGGTTTGCCCTTTCTAATGGCTCTTGGGTTCATGCTCATTGCTATCAGCCCTCTTTACGGCAATAAATACTTCAATATTATAAGTGGGGTTATGCTCGTCGGAGTTGGGTATTATTTTCTCAGACGGAAAAAATAAAGGAGAAGTAATCTTGAACCAAGAAGGTTAAGAGACGTTTGCTCAATTGTAATTGAGGGAGAAGGTAGGTTTGCCTTCTCCTTTTAGCAGTCATCAAACTCTTCTGAGAGCTGATTAATCTTATGAGAGTCTTATATGTGCTAAGCGGGCTGTCTTAGATTTTATGAGGGATAGGCAACCACAGTTATATCTGTAACTTAAGGGAGCTATCCTCTGACTTAAAAACGGGATATATTTTCCAGAGCTTCTCATTAATGAGAGAAAACAGCGAAAAACGAAAACGATTTCCTTTTTTCGTTGACTATTTTGAAAGCGTGTGCTAAAATGAAAAAAGAGAATGGGGGGATTCGTATGACTACCTTAACCTTGGATAAAATTTATAAGAAATATCCGAAAAGCAATCATTATTCCGTTGAGGATTTTAACCTCAGTATTAAGGAAAAAGAGTTTATTGTTTTTGTTGGACCATCGGGTTGTGGGAAATCAACAACACTTAGAATGGCGGCAGGACTTGAAGACATCACTCGAGGGGAATTAAGGATTGACGATATATTAGTAAATGATCTTGCACCCAAAGATCGTGATATCGCAATGGTTTTTCAGAACTACGCCCTTTATCCTCATATGACAGTATACGATAACATGGCATTTGGTTTGAAACTACGAAAATACTCTAAAGATGAGATTAATAAACGTGTACAGGAAGCTGCTGAAATTCTTGGTTTAACAGAATTTTTGCAACGTAAACCAGCAGATTTATCTGGTGGACAACGTCAACGGATTGCAATGGGGCGTGCAATTGTACGTGATGCCAAAGTGTTCTTAATGGATGAACCCCTTTCAAACTTGGATGCTAAACTTCGGGTATCCATGCGTGCTGAGATTGCGAAAATCCATAGGAAAATTGGAGCAACGACTATTTATGTGACGCATGATCAGACAGAAGCGATGACATTAGCTGATAGGATTGTTATTATGAGCTCGACCAAAAACGCTGATGGTTCTGGGACAATTGGAAAAATTGAGCAAATTGGAACGCCTCAGGAGCTTTACAATCAGCCTGTAAATAAATTTGTTGCAGGATTTATCGGAAGCCCAGCAATGAATTTCTTTGATGTCAAAGTAGAAGGTAGTAGTCTATTAGGTGAAGACGGGTTTAAAATCGCCTTACCAGAAGGTCAGAAGAAATCCTTAGAAAAAGCGGGCTATTTAGGGAAACGGGTACTATTCGGTATTCGTTCGGAAGATATTTCAAGTAAGCAGATGGTGCACGACACCTATCCAAATGCAACCGTCAAGGCGGAGGTTTTAGTTTCAGAATTACTTGGTTCTGAAACAATGCTTTATCTAAAGTTAGGTGAAACGGAGTTTGCATCAAGAGTGGATTCTCGTGATTTTCATAAACCAGGTGAGAAGGTGAGTTTGACTTTCAATGTGTCTAAAGGACACTTCTTTGATAAGGAAACTGAAAGTCGTATCTAATGTTGTAAGAGTTGTGGGTTGGTGGTTCTATGAAAAAAGTTTCAATTAATGATGTAGCGAGTACGAGTGGGGTCTCCAGATCAACGGTATCAAAGGTTTTTAATGGTTATGCAGATGTCAGCCCTAAAACCCGAAAAAAGGTCTTAAAAGTGGCGGATAAGCTAGGGTATAGCCCAAATGCTGCTGCAAGAAGTTTATCAAGCAAAACACTACGGACAGTCGCCTTAGTCTTAAATAATATCAATGTGACAAGAGGGGTAACAAGACCACTAGAAATCTTGAAAGGTGTGTTAACGTATTTTGACCAGACGGATTGTGAATTTGTATTTTATGCGACCGATTCCAAAAAGCAAAAGGAAAAAAGTTTAAGACGTTTTATACAAGAACATAACATCTCAGGCTTACTTATTCATGGTCTTGACATTTCGGAACCTTATTATGAAGAATTAAAGACAATAAATTTTCCAATTGTAACCATAGACATGCATTTTGATAATCCTAATCTAGGGACGGTTAGTGTAGATGATCGAAAAGCCGCCTTTGATGCCACGACCACTTTATTGGATAAAGGGTATCGCAAACTCTTGTGTCTGAATGGTTCCTTATCTGCTCAGGTCACGGAGGAGCGCTCAGAAGGATTTGTAAAGGCTTATCGTCAATATGTTGAAAATGCGGAAGACTATATATTATATGCTGATTTTGATGAGACAACAGCATACCGTATTATTAGCCAAGAGCTTAAGCGTGGAAGGGAGTTTGATGGCCTATTTGCTGCATCAGATTTAATGGCAATTGGAGCCATGAGAGCATTGGAAGATTATGGTTTACGTGTCCCTGATGATGTAGGAATAATCGGCTTTGATGATATCATCCTAACAAGCTATACAAAACCGACCTTATCTACTGTAAGACAGGATGCCACAGATTTAGGTATGATGGCAGCCCAATTACTGGATGATGTGATGTTACACAAAACGGGTGCTCATCATAGGATTTTACCTCATAGTATTATTGTTAGAGATTCTATATAATAAAACTAATTGCTTGGTTGATAGCCGAGTAATTAGTTTTATTTTTTTATAGAAAAGTCTTGACAAACAATTAAGAAAACGCTATCATATATCATATAAACGAAATCGTTTTCGTAAAGGTGGTGATGACCTTGCTATACAAATGTAATAGAATTTTAGCAGGCTTAATAGATCTTATTGTATTTTATATTCCTTGCCAGTTATTAACCTATGTGGTTTTACCGCAAGGAAACCAGTCTAATTTACTATCGCAATTTTTGTTTTGCCTCTTGCTTACCGTTTGTGTATTAGGGTATGGACAGACACCTGGTAAATTTTTTGCAAGACTTAAAGTCGTATCTTCAAATCAGTCAGATGATTGGCTGTGGGTGTCAGCGAGAGAACTATCTAAAATAGTTTATTTTCTCCCTTTTGTAGGTCTTTTCTTAGCGATAGTGAGTCTGGTACTTTATGTTTTAAAAGGGCGATTTATTCATGAACTTCTATCAGGGAAGGAAGTTTCCGTGACAGGAATCACTGATAAAAATGAAAACCATCTAGACTTATAGACTAACGAATAGGAGATTATTTATGACAATTGATTACCGTGATAGTTTTACGATTGCTGAAACATGCTTTACCGAAACAAGTTTGGGGAAGGCAGAAGCTATTTTTTCTCTCGGCAATGGTTACCTCGGTTCGCGTGCTGCATTAGAAGAAAAGTATCCGAATGAAAAACGCGGAACATTTGTTGCTGGAAGCTTTAATCAATTTGATGAGGCAGAAGTTACAGAGTTGCCTAATGTAGCGGATGTTTGGAATATGGAGTTTAGGTTAAATGGAAAACGACTGACACTTGAATCAGGGACTGTCTCAAACTACAATAGATGGATAAATTTGAGAACGGGAGAGGTGAGTCGACAATTTACGTGGACAAAAGATGAGATTTCCCTATCATTTGCCTTCAAGCGTTTCGTCTCAAAAAAACGATTACATTTATTAGCGAGTAAGGTTTCGATTGTCAATCTGACTGGTTCGCCGGTTGACGTAGAATTTTATTCGGGAATTAATGGGCAAGTGACGAATACTGGAACACAGCACTTTTCGGAAGGAAGGAAAGCATTACTCAATAAAAAATACCTACAAAGTTTTATGAAGACAACTCAATCTCAGATTGAAGTAGTTGTCACTACGGAACATCGTTTCAATAAAGAACCTGATATTTCAAGACCTGAGACAGAACGTCGTGGCATGTTTGTAAGGTACTTCTTTACCTTGGAAGGTAAGGAGGAACAGTCTATTGAGAAGCTATCTTCTTATTTCACATCAAATGATTTTGATTTTGAAGGTGATTTAGGGAAACAGTCTCAAGATTTTCATTTGTCCCTACATACCATGCGTTATAAAGACTTGCTTCAAGAGTCAGCAGATGAGTGGGAGTCCATTTGGAACCATCATCCCATTACAATCGAAAGTAGCGATAAAAAAGATCAACTGGCGATAAATTTTGCCAAATACCATTTGCACATTATGACACCGGCACATGATGAGAGAATGAATATTGGGGCTAAGGGACTTTCTGGTGAAGGGTATAAAGGGCATACATTCTGGGATACAGAGATTTTCATGCTTCCATATTTCACTTACACCTTTCCTTCAATAGCTCGAAAACTAGAAAAATACCGTTATCTGGGATTGGAG
>DIXV01000077.1:5915-8618 GCA_002436115.1 Streptococcus sp. UBA6071
AAAAAAAGGTAAAAAAAAAAAAACCAATACGGGTAGGGGAGCGCATAGGAAAGCTGCAGAAAATGGATATAAAGGGGCTCAATTCCCTTGGGAAGCTGCAACTCCTGATATGGGGGAAGTAACTCCTGTTTGGGGAGCGGCTGATATTGTAACAGGGAAAGAAACGAAAATTTGGTCGGGTTTTATTGAACAGCATATCACTTCTGATGTTGCGTACGGCATTAAGCAGTATATCGATGTGACAGGAGATCTTGACTTTGCTGAAAAATATGGTTATGAAGTCTTGCTTGAGACAGCTAAATTCTGGACTAGTCGATTTGAGTGGAATGTACAGAAGCAGTACTACGAAATAACAGATGTCATTGGGCCTGATGAGTATAAGGAACATGTCAATAATAATGCTTTTACCAACTACACCGCCCATTGGAATATCGAACTGGCCTTACAAATCGCACGGCATTTAAAGCAAAGGCAGATGGGGCTCTATGAGCGATTGGATGCGAGCTTAGATTTAGAGTCTTCTATGAAGGAGTGGGAGGAGATATTACCCAAAATTTACCTACCAGCCCCTACCTCAGAAGGTGTTATTCCAGAAGAAGATCGATACTTAGAAAAAAAAGTAATCGACTTAACTCCTTATAAGGAATCAGATGCTGTTGGAACACTGTTTCACGACTACAACCTTGAGCAGGTTAATGAAATGCAGATTACAAAACAGGCGGATGTTCTCCTCTTGCTATTCTTGTTTGAAAACTTATTTGCTAAGGAAATTAAGGAAAAGAATTGGAATTATTACGAACCCAAAACAACTCATGACAGTTCGCTATCATTATCTACTCATGCCCTCTTAGCAGCGGATTTGGGTTTAAAAGAGCAATCATATCGTTTGTTTAAAGAAGCAAGAGATATTGATATGGGAGAATACATGCACTCCTCTGATGATGGGATTCACGCAGCTAGTATTGGTGGGATTTGGAATGCCACAATATTTGGATATGGAGGTATCCGTGTCTTAGATGGAAAACTTCGTATTGAGCCTAATTTACCAAATGAATGGCAGTCGCTTGCCTTTGAAATTGAATATAAGAAAGCGATCGTTGGCGTAAAGATTGTCGGAGATAAGCTAATGGTCTCCACAGATAGAGAGGTTACGTTTGAGCATAACGGTAAATCGTATACGATCACTGATCAAATTATTTTGTTACCCTGCCGTAATGGCAAAAAAATATGTCTAACAGACAGGAGGAAAAGACATGAAAAAATGGCAAAAAATCTTCACGGGTTTTGTAACATTGGCTTCAGTGGCAACACTTGTTGCTTGTGGGGGAGGAGGTTCTAGCAGATCCGATGAAAACACGATTACAGTGGGATACTGGAAAGGTAGCGACACAGAAAATGCTGCCTTTGAAGAACTCATAAAGAATTATGAGGAAGAAACGGGAGCTACCGTTAAGAAGAAAGTTTACACAGATATCACAACTCAAATGCCGACGGATTTTGCTGGAGGGACAGCACCAGATGTGTTCTACATTGATTCAAGCTTTTATCCCTATTTACAGCAAGAAGGGGTATTAGCACCATTGACTGGAGAAGGCTATGACAGCTCAGAATTTTACGAGTCTATAGTGAGTGCCTTTGAAACTGATGGACAGTTATATGCTCTACCAAAAGATGTTTCAACGCTTGCCATGTATATTAATACGGATATCTTTGAAAAAGCAGGAATCTCTGTTGATGATGTTCCAACTTCTTATGAGGATTTCATGACTTGAGCTCCAGAGGCACAAACGAAAATTGATGCAGCTTACGGTGCAGGAAACGTTTATTTACTTAATGTTAATGCTGACTTAACCCGAAACTGGAAATTTGTTACGGCAGATAATCAAAATCCAATTACCAAAGATGGTGCCGCAGACTTTAATGAAACAATTGAAAGCAACCTTGAAACGGTGCAAAAAATGTTTAACGGTGGTTATGTAGCGACTCCTCAGCAAGTTGGTGCTGGAGATGAAGGCGTTGGGTTTGGGACAGGAAAGTATGCAATAGTTGAGACAGGTAACTGGAACTTCCAAGTTTTTAAAACACAATATGAAGATTTGAACTTTACAATCAAACCTTTGATGTCATATAAAGGGAAAGAAATGACGATGCAATATACTGTTGGCTGGGGTAAAAATAAAGACACCAAGGTGTCGGAACTTGCCGATAAGTGGATTCAATATGTGACAGGTAAAGAAGGCATGACAATTTGGACAGATGCGACAGGAACTCTTCCCACTCGTGCGGATGTCACAGATGCATCAGAAAATCTTGCTAAAAACCCACTGTTGCAAGTTCACTCTGATCAAATTGAAAATGGAGTTGTTTGGCAAAATGGTGTTAATTTGACAACGATCGTTCCCTCGTATGGTAATTTCATTACAGGTGCCTTCGAAAAAGATGCAACTAAATCAGATCTAACTAAGGCACTGGATTCAATTGATGACGATGCAAATAGCAAATTGAGTAAATAATAAGCCATAAAGAGTACAGTGATGAGCCTTGCTCGTCACTTTTTAGAAGGAGGCTATATGTTTGGATCAACCCAACAAAGCAAGCGGGAAAAAGCAGAAATGCTACAAGGGTATGCCTTTATTGCACCAGCACTATTAGTTATTTTTGTTTTCTTTATTCTATCCATTTTTTTTATTTTTTCTTTTTTTT
>DIXV01000077.1:8792-18444 GCA_002436115.1 Streptococcus sp. UBA6071
TCAATTTACCTTTCCTTTCATGATGTGAGGTTGCTATCTCATAGTTATGAGTGGAACAATTTTTCAAACTTTGCATCCTTACTTTCAGACAAGCAAGTTATTCGTGCACTCCAAAACACAGCGTTCTTTGCAGCGGTTGTAGTGCCAACGCAAACTGTGATTGCTTTAGTAATTGCGTATGTCCTGAGTAACCAGGGCGTACGGGGGAAAAAGTTTTTTAGGTTAATATATTTTTTACCAACTTTAACCTCATCAGCGGCTCTGACAATGATTTTTATGTTCATCTTTAACCTTAATGGTCCTGTTAACAGCTTTTTAATGAGCTTGGGCGTTTTAGCAGAACCGATAAACTTCCTAGACGATACGAGCTGGACATTAAAAGTTATCATGGCAATGAATATTTGGTCAACAGTTCCCTACTTTATGACAATTTATTTGGCTTCCTTAGTTGACTTGCCTGCAAGTCTTTATGAGGCAGCAGAAATAGACGGAGCAAACGGCTTTGACAAACTACGTTTTATTACGATTCCCTACTTGAGACCAATAACAACATACGTACTGTTGACGGGTATCATCGGGACATTCCAAATGTTTGACCAGGCCTATATTTTCTCTGGAGGTACGGGTGGTCCGGCTAACTCAACATTGACCGTATCTCTATTGATATTCCAATATGCATTTGGGCAAAACAATCAGATGGGGTATGCTGCAGTCTTAGCGATAATGTTAGCTATTATTATCTTTATTGTCACTCGAATAGCTGAAAAACTGAATGGAGGAAATCAATTATGAGACCAACGCGTAAGAAAACGTTATTGAAGACTTTACTTTATGCGATACTCATTGGCTATGCTTTTATCACCTTCTATCCTTTTTTATGGGCAGTTGCAGCCAGTTTTAAACCATTAAGAGAGATTACAGGTGGCGATTTATCTCTTATTTCTGAAAATTTCACCATTGAACAATACGAATATCTCTTCTCACCGAGTTCGGGATCGATGTTTATGCAATGGTTGAGCAATTCAATTATTATTTCAGTAATTGGTACAACGATTAACCTTTTCCTAAATACTATGGCAGGCTATTCTTTAGCGAGATTGCATTATCCTGGTAGGCAAAAACTTTATTACGGAATTCTTGCAATGATGATGGTTCCTAGTCAAGTACTGTTAATCCCAAACTATCTCATTATCAAGAATATGGGAATGTTGGACAGTTTTTCTGCTTTGATTTTGCCAGCAGCTGTTAATATCGGCAATATCTTTATGATGAGACAATTCTTTATGTCTTTTCCCAAAGATGTTGAAGAAGCCGCAACTATAGACGGCCTTTCTCGCACAGGCGTATTCTTTAAAATAGTTATGCCGCTGGCTAAACCCTCTATTGCCACACAAGCTGTCTTTGTTTTTATGGCATTTTGGAATAACTTTATGTCTCCTATGCTTTATATTCACTCTCCTGAAAAATTCACTCTAACTTTAGGTCTTCAGACCTTACAGCGTGCAGAAGCAGGTGGTACATTATGGAATCGGGTGATGGCAGCCTCCATAATCACGATTATACCAATTGTTATCCTGTATATTATTTTTAATCGTTACTTCCTTCAAGGAGTTAGAATGGATGGAGAAAAATAGATGTTTAAAGCAGTTCTCTTTGATTTAGATGGGGTTGTGACAGATACCGCAGAATACCACTACTTAGCTTGGAAAGAGTTAGCAAACGACTTAGGTTTTACTATTGATAGAGATTTCAATGAGACACTAAAAGGTGTCTCACGAGAGGAATCGCTTCGCCGTGTACTGGAGAAAGGTGGCTTAGAAGGTTCCTTTTCACCTGAGGAATTAGAGGGTCTTGCGGCTAAAAAAAATGCAAATTACGTTGAGATGATACAAGGGGTTTCACCAGATGATGTCTATCCTGGTATTTTAGCATTATTGAAAGAATTAAAATTAACTGATATTCGAGTTGGATTAGCGTCGGCAAGTAAAAATGGACCATTTCTAATTAAACAACTTCAGCTATCAGACTATTTTGATGTTATTATAGATCCATCTATAATTAAACAGGGGAAACCAGCTCCAGACATTTTTCTAGCTGCCGCAGAAGGTCTAGGAGTGAGTATTACATCATCTATTGCTATTGAAGATGCCACAGCAGGTATTGCAGCAATTCAGGCTGCAGGGGCACTTCCAATCGGAGTAGGAGCTGCAAGTGTTTTAGGGGATGCTATTGCGATTGTTCCTGAGACCAGTCAGTTAAGTCTAGATTATCTTATTTCCGTTTGGAATAAAAATAAGAGATTGTAATAGAAAGTGTCTAATACCCGTTGATAAGCATCGGAAATCAAATCTCCAGAAGTTGACTTTAACCACTTGTATTTTTTGAGAGCAGGTCTTTGTTCGAACTAAAAAAGGGTCTTGAGAGCAGACTGATGTAAGAGGACTAAGCGAGAACATTTTCACCTTGTTCTCACCTTTTTTAACAGCTGGATCATCAGTATCTTACAGGTGTAAAGTTGACAGGATTAAAGCTGTAAGTCAGAAGATAAGGGCAAGCGTTCCGAAACGGGAAGCTCATTTATAGTGGCATGAAAGCATGTAATCAGTTAATTCATCAATGAAGAGCGTTTGATGACTAGCTTCTTTCTCGTTCTTCCATGCAAGGCCATATGGAGTATTATTAATGGTGTCTGGTAGGTGTAGTGGAATTGCTGAAATTTCTGTTTTTGTTGGAACTTCAAAATCAGGAACAAGAGCAATGCCTAAACCACTTTCCACTAACATTATGGAGACATCCACATCGTCACAAAAGTATATGAGGATGTTTGGTATTTTCTCTTGGAGGTAAGATACGAGTTGTTTAAGTTCGATAGTTCCAACGGATTCTTCTGGAATAATAAGATATTGTTCTGTTAGGTCCTCGATTTGTATCTGATGTTTTGTTGAGAGTGCGGATTTTCGAGACATTAGGCAGATAAATTTTCCTAAGTAAAATTCTCTCGTTGAGAGCTCTTTAGCATGATATATTTCTTTCGTTGTGTAAAGCAGGATATCCATTTTATTTTCGAGGATATTTTGAATGCCTGTTTTGGCATCACATTTACGAAAGTAAAGATAAACTTCAGGATTTTTGGCATTATAAGATCTGATAAAGGGAGGTAACCACTTTTTTTCAAAGGAGTTAGCAGAAAACGCAATTGCAATTTTGGTATCATAGTGTTTTTGAGTATTTTTAACCCTTGTTTTTGCAATATTTTCTCTTGTTAGAATTTCTTTAGCATCTTTATAAAAGATGTCTCCTGCTACTGTTAGAGAGATACTTCGCTTGGTGCGTGTAAAGAGCTGGACACCTAATTCATCTTCTAAAGATCGAATTTGATGAGATACAGTAGGTTGTGTGATGTAGAGTCTTCTGGCAGCGGTAGAGAAATTCAAGACTTCAGCAACCTGTATGAAACATTCGAGTTGTTTACTATTCATAGGGTAAGCACTCCTTTATTTATAATAGATAATTTCTATCTATTATAATATTTTTCAATTAGACATGTCTATAGTTTGCTGGTAAAATAGAAGAAAAATCAAGGAGAAATCAGATGAAATACATTGTTACAGGCTGTGATGGTCAGTTAGGTGGTCGGGTTGCAGAAAATATGTTAAAAGAAGTAAATCCCTCTGATATCATATTGACTTGCCCATTTTTGGAAAAACTAGATTCTGAGAAAAAGGACCGATGGGAAAAGTTAGGAGTGACTATCCGACAGGCGAACTATGATAATGTTGATGAGATGGTTCGAGCGTTTACAGGGGGCAATCGTATTTATATTGTATCAGCCGTAACGATTGGGGAAGTCCGTATACAGCAACACAAAAATGTTGTTGATGCAGCTATTAAAGCAGGGGTTAAACACCTTACCTACACGTCATTTTTGGGGGCGAGTGATCCAGCCTATGCTCACGTTTATGTTACCCCAGACCATACAGCGACAGAAAACTACATCCGTCAAATGGCAGCTAACTATGATGTAGATTACAACTTTATGCAAGATAATCTATATTTGGAAAATTATTTGACAACATCGGTTATGTTGGCTTTAATGTCGGGAAATAAGTGGTACACAACAGCAGGAGAAGGGCGAGGGACTTTTATTCCTAAGGATGATGTTGCGCGCGTGGCAACAGCTCTTCTTCTTGGAAAGGGTGAGCCAAGAAGAACCTACAAAGTATGTGGCATAGAATCAATATCGCAACGTGATATTGCAAACTTGATTAGTGACTTATCAGGCTATACGATTGACTATTGTCCAGTAAGTCACGAAGCCTTTTTTGACTATCTTGATTCTATGCATATTCCACGTGAAGCAACGGGTGACTATTCTAAAGCTCCCGTTCCGTGGTGTGGTAATGATATGGTGACAAATGAGGCTAGTATTGCAGAAGGACTTATGGATGTACAGTCAACTGATGTGGAACTTCTTACGGGAAGAAAACCGAAAACCGCTCGTGAACTAGCAAAAGATTATGCTTATATTTGGGAAAATAATATTCAAAATTGGAGAGATATAAAGTAGGGAAGAAGGCCATTTTGATGGTCTTTTTCTTATTGCAACATAAGATAGGAGCAGCTACTTTCTTTTTAGCACGTCATCTCTCTAGCTGAATCAACTTCATGCCCCTTGTTCGCTGGGGCTTTCATTTACTGCTTTATGGAAAATAGAATCAGACAAAATAAAAATAAAGCGCTTGCACAAGGAGTTTTTTTGTGGTAAAATACTAGTGTAACGATGTGCAAACGTTTCCATTTTGCCAGTTGTAGCTTTTCTGCTTATGAGATGATTTGCTCTATCCTAAATAATAAAAGTGTTAGTCAGGTGTGTGCTTTTCTGTAAGAGTGTTACACAAAAGACCACTTGCTAGCAAACTTATCAAGATGAAAATCCAATCAAAAGCCATAAAAATCCCTAAAGATAAGAAGTTTAGGAAAACAATCTAGTTACTGTTCACTATGACAGCCCTAGAAAACTGTAAGGACAAAGGAGGCTTATCATGAGAAAGAAAATAGTATTAGGTCTAACCGTAGCAGTGCTTTGTTTGGCAAAAACGATAAGCGTGGATGCGGCGGAAATTAAGGGAATTGTTAAGCAGTATACGAATGAGGTGGCTCGCACCTTTGTTCAGCAACCTAATGGGCGCTTTAATGCTACACAACCAGCTTGGGCTCAGGCTCCCAACCTCAATCGTGTTGGTGTTACCATAACAAATGAAGCAGGTACAGTGGTCTATTCTGGTGAAACAACAACCATATCAGTTGGAGGTAGTTTCTCTGCCCCAAATTTACCGGCAGGAACTTATACCGTAACAGTGGCTTCAGCAGGTCTAACGCCACTACCGTTTGCTACGGGGATGACCATCCAACCACAAATGCAAGCAACCGTAACCCTTTCATCGGACAATGATGTTCAGAATTTGTACTGGATTTTAGCTAGCCAATCTAAGCGTGTTTTAGCCATAAGTAAGCACGGAACATTCCCTGAAGGTCAAACAGGTACTGATCAAAACAACACCCCTATTAACTACCGTGTTTGGTATCAAGGAGGAGACGTTGTCTCCACCTATTCGACAGGAGGGATTAATTACGTTTACTTTAAAGGGGCGCTTGTCGGAGATACCTTGGGACTTTATGCTAGCGCCTTAACCGTTCCAACCTTAAGTGATGAAGAGAAG
Organism: Streptococcus sp. UBA6071; assembly: GCA_002436115.1. Taxonomy (GTDB): domain Bacteria; phylum Bacillota; class Bacilli; order Lactobacillales; family Streptococcaceae; genus Streptococcus. Next base: position 14,513 of record DIXV01000077.1, read on the forward strand.
GCTTATGGATGGAGCTTTAAGGGTTGGCGGATTAACCAAGATGCAAGACTTTATTCTGGTGAAGAAGTTAGTAATCTTCGTATATCAGAAGACATCACCTTAGAAGCTATTTTCGAGGCACCTACCTATACCGTAACCTTTGCAACAGATGAAGAAAAAGGAAGTATTGAAGGGCAAGCAACCGTGTCTTATTCTATTGAAGGTAATACAAGCAGTGTTTCAGACGTCATAAATGCTACAGTTCCTACAGCAACCGCTAAACCAGGATACACCTTTATGGGGTGGTATAGTGATCATACGACAAATGTCATTGATGAGACAAGCTTGCTCAGTACAAACATCAAGAGTAATCTGGTCTATTATGCAAAATATATAAAAGACGACCTCACAATTGAGATCGGTGCAAATGGCAACTGGTTTATTGACGGGGTTGACACTGGAAAACCATCACAGGGCTCTACAGGTGCTCCAGGCAAGGATGCAGACCCTCTGACTGTCACGGCAACAGACTTGGATGCTGAGGGAAATACCGTTGTCACGTTCTCAGATGGCAGTAAGATAACCCTCAAAAAAGGTGCAGATGGTCAAGCAGGAGCAACACCAACCATTAGCATTGATGCAAATGGTTACTGGGTCATTGATGGCATAGTGACTTCTGCCAAGGCTCAGGGAGAAGATGGTAGCGATGGGGTAACTCCAGATATTAAAATAGGCACGAATGGAAATTGGTTTGTCAATGGTTCTGATACAGGAGTTTCCAGTAAAGCTCAGCTAACAACAGGTCAAACCAATGAGGCTATGCAAGCTGCTATCAATACCTTTAGTAAGGCAATTTTACCAGCAACGGGAACGGAACAAGGTTTCTTGTTGGCAATGGCAGTTGCTTCTGGCTTACTTGTTTTTGGTGGCTACTCTATGGGACGGAGTAAGGAGCACAAATAAGCGCTTAACAACGCAACAATTGGAGGATTAGAGGGGCATCATTCGATACCACTCTTGAGGGAAGGAGGTATCGAATAAGAAAAGTGAGCGAGAAATAAAATGCCTTTTAAGGCATCGATGTTCTTCTCTGTTTACAAAGTAGAGAAGAAAATACCCTTATGAAACCGGCTTTCTGTAGACTATAGAAAGCCGGTTTTTTTGGTTCAATTGTTTCCTCTTTCTAGAAAATAACTTTTCTTAATGACGAGTTCCTTGCTTGGGATATTTTGGTGCTAATTTTGAGCAATCCATCTATTCTGAGGAGCTAATAAGTCTCTCGGAGTTTCGGTATTTCTTGGGTGTTTGTTTCATGATTGATTTGAAGGTTTTAATGTAGTAAGAATCATTTTCAAACCCGCATTCCAAGGCGATTTCTAGAATGGTCTTATCTGTTTTTTTTAATAGATGAAGGGAGTGGTAAATTCGGTATTGGTTTAAGTATTGGAAAACAGTGATTCCCATTTTTTTCTTGAAGTATTTGCAGACGTAATTTGATGAATAACCAACAAATTGTGCGATGTCGCTAAGTCGTATTTTTTCGGCGTAGTGGGATTGTATATACGAAATAATGATTCTGATATTGCCTAGTTTTTCTTCGGACACCTCCTTGACAATGGCATTTAAGCGATAAAGTTTAAAGATTATCTGATACAGTAATATTTTTATGAGTAAAGGATCTTGTTGCTCATTATTTAGTAATGAATCCAATAGAGGTTCAAAGTCTTTATGCTTAAGTATTGTTTGTCGGAAATGGAAAACATTGCTTGTAATTGGCTGGATATATTCTTCTTGAGCACGATCATAATAGTTAAAGTCCAATAGTTTAGGGTGAAAAATAATGGCATGATGGCGCGATTGGGAAAGACCGTTTATAGCATGGAGAGAATTAGAATTGATAATGAAGAGGTCACCTTTAGTCAAGTGATAATCGTTATCATCACAATAGAGACTCAAAACTCCATATTCTACATAGATGACTTCCACTTCGGGATGCCAATGAAGGGGAACGCGATAGTCCCCTGTTTGGTCCGTGTGTGTAATCATGTGAAACGGAAAATCTGCTGAACCATGTCTTTTATTTTCTCTTAAATCGGCATCAATCATCGCAAGCTCCAAATGGATAATATTGTTATGTTTTTGGATAAAAAATTAAAGCTATCTTACTTATTAATCAATTATACTGTTATTATCAATTAAAAACAAGGGGGATTCCTTAATGGACGGAATGAAGTGGTGGCAATCAAGTGTTGTTTATCAAATTTATCCAAAGAGTTTTAAAGATACAGATGGCGACGGTTATGGAGACATCAAGGGTATCATTGAAAAGCTACCTTACCTAGACTTCCTAGGTATTGATGTGATATGGCTAAACCCAATCTATGAGTCACCAGAGGTTGATAACGGCTACGATATCAGTGATTATAGGCGTTTAAGTCAGCGGTATGGGAGTATGGAGGAGTTTGAAAAACTTATCAATGCTAGTGAAGCCTATGGGATTAAGATTCTTCTTGACTTAGTTGTGAATCACACCAGTGATCAGCACTACTGGTTTAAAGAAGCTAAAAAATCCATAAACAATCCCTATCACGATTATTACGTTTGGGCAAAAGAGCCGAATGCTCTTCAGTCAAATTTTGGTGGGTCAGCTTGGGAGTATGTGCCAGAGGTAGATAAGTATTACCTGCATTTTTTCGCAAAGGAACAGCCTGATTTGAACTGGAACAACCCAAACCTTCGTCAAGAGATTTACGATATGATGAATTTTTGGATAGATAAAGGAATTGCGGGTTTTCGCATGGACGTAATTGATCTGATTGGAAAGGATCCCTTACGTGGCATTAAAGAAAATGGTCCCCACTTGCATCAATACCTTCAGGAAATGCATCGTAACTGTTTCCTTTCTAAAGATTTAATGACCGTTGGAGAAACTTGGGGAGCAACCCCTGAAATAGCTCTTCTTTATTCTGAACCAAGTCGTCAAGAACTTTCTATGGTTTTTCAATTTGAACAGATGGCGTTAGATAAAAAAGAAGGGGGTCACAGATGGGATTTGGCACCTCTAGACTTAATAGCGTTAAAGAATGTCTTAACGAAATGGCAGCAGGCATTAGCAGGAAAAGGATGGAATAGCTTATGTTGGAACAACCATGATCTCCCACGGATTGTGTCACGGTGGGGCGATGATTCTGAAATGTTTAGGGTTAGAAGTGCTAAAATGTTGGCTATCTTATTGCATGGAATGCAAGGGACACCTTATATTTATCAGGGTGAAGAAATTGGTATGACGAACCCTAACTTTCCCCAACTTGAAGACTATTGTGATATTGAAACACAGTACATTATCGCTGAGAGATTGGCTAATGGAGAAGATCCAGAGCAATTGTTGAAAGTTGTGCAGCTAAAGGCAAGAGATAGTGGAAGGACACCGATGCAATGGTCTTCCTCTAAGTTTGCTGGGTTTTCAGATGTAGAACCTTGGACAAAACTAAGCCCCAATTACAAAAGGCTAACAGTGGAAGCTGCCTTGGAAGATAAAGATTCTGTTTTTTACACATACAAAAAGCTTATACAGTTGCGGAAAATGAGTGAAACAATACGTTGGGGTAGATTTGAGTTAGTTGATGCTGAACATCCTCAAGTATTTGCTTATAAGAGAAGTTTCAAAGACGAGGTTCTTTATGTTATTTGTAACTTTTATAAGAAAGAGACAAGGCTGGCTATTCAGTTAGGTAATTACGACTTGTTGCTTTCAAACTATCCAGATACCGTATATAAAAACAACTCTTTTCAGCTCAGACCCTTTGAAGCCATGATCTTAAAAACAGTCAAAAAAGGAGATTAAAATGTCAGTTAATTATTCACAAAATGCCCAAGAGATCTTGATATCTATTGGCGGGAAAGAAAATGTTATATCCACTGCCCACTGTGCTACAAGACTGCGACTGGTCTTA